>JAGQQE010000473.1 GCA_020426345.1 Planctomycetaceae bacterium | reverse complement strand
GTATGGGCGGCGGCATGGGTGGTATGGGCGGCGGCATGGGTGGCATGGGCGGCGGCAACCAGAACATGGGCGGCGGCATGGGCGGTATGGGCGGCGGCATGGGCGGTATGGGCGGCGGCGGAATGGGTGGCATGGGTGGCGGTGGTATGGGAGGACAAGGATTCTTCTCAATACCGCCTGAACGAACTGTGCGGGTGCCCTATCACTCGGCATGTCTGAACCATGGAAAGGCAGACCCGTCTCCAAACCTCACATACAAGCTGGTCCCCGTCAGTGAATACACGAATGATCCAATTCTGGCGGAATTGATTCAGCTGACCGCAACTGGTCGTGTGAACAAGCAGGCCGTACAGGCTGCTATCTGGACACGGACGGATAATCTCACGTGGCAGCAGTTGGCAGCGAAGGGTACTCAGGGGCTCTTTGGCCACGTATCTTATTTTCAGCCTCAGGAGTTAGTCGGCGCTCAACTTCTGCTTTCGACGGCAGAAGGTCGAGTCAAAGAAAAGGCCTCCGAAACACCATCCGGTGTTTCTCAGCCTGCCGACAGGGTATCTGCCCGCATTCGCTAGGCTCCACGAGCGATCTCAATGTGCATTCAGCAGAAAAGGGCTGCCGGAAACGGTAGCCCTTTTTTCTTTGCGCGTGGCGAAGAAGAGCTGTGCCGTTAACGATGTGAAACAAGGAGGGCCTGATAGGCGCCATCCGAGGGTCGTCCGGGAAGGAACTGCTGATCACGCTCCAACCGAATTGCAGGAAAGGCCTGCAGCACGGCATCGACAACCCGCCGGTTTTCTTCCGCCTCAATACTGCAGGTCGAATACACGATGCGTCCTGCGGGAGCGATGCGCTCACACGCCTGGATCAACAATCTGGTTTGCAGCGTTACGAGCTCTGCGAGGTCCTCGGTTGAGAATCTCCATCGGGCCTCTGGTCTGCGTCCCAGCACTCCCGTATTCGAACATGGAACGTCGACCAGAATCAAATCGAATGGACCGTCGGGTAGATTGGTCCCATCCTTTGCGACCAGGCACAACTGAACATTCCGGATGTTCAGCCTTTCGGTGTTCTGGCGAATTCGTTCGAGCCGAGACCCCGAGATGTCGCAAGCGGTGATCATGGCTTTGTCATCTGTCAGTTCCGCCAGATGGCAGGTCTTGCCTCCGGGCGCGGCACAAAGATCAAGAATGCTCTCTCCCGGCCTGGGTGCGGCTAGCTCTGCTGCAGCAGTGGCACTGGCATCCTGAATGCTCCAGTCCCCGTCCATGAATCCCGGCAATTGCTCCACGCGACCGGTGGAAGAAATTCGCAGCGTACCGGCAGAATGGCCTTCTTCAACGATGCAGTGTCCGGTTAATGCTTCGCGCACGGTGTCCACTGTTGCCTGCCGCTTGTTGATTCGGACCGACAGGGATGCTGGATACAGCGAATGGAATCCGGCCGCCATTAGTTCTTCCATAGACATCCTGCCTGTCCATCGGACTGCTAACGCACTGGGCAGAGAAAACGCATCCCCGAACCATTCGGCCAGGTTTTGGGAGGGATCGGTCAGAACTGGCTGTGTCATCTGCACCCAGTAGCCGGGGCTTACCGGAATGAACGCTGCGTCAGGCGGCATCTGTTCGTTCGACTCCGTTTCCACATTGTCTGCCACCATCCGTGCGATACCGCGCAACACGCCGTTCACGAACTTTGTCCATCGTTCGCGATTCAATTGACGGCAGAGTTTGACTGAGGAGTCGACTGCGGCATGGTCCGGTGTCGCAGCAAAAAGAATCTGATAGACACCAAGCTGCAGCACGCGCCACAGATCATTCTCAACGTTATGCCTCGGCCGTGTCAGTTGTTTCGCGATGACTGCGTCGATTGTCCGCCTGCGACGAACCACGCCGGAAGAAAGGTCCACAGCCTGACCACGCTCTCCGGAACTCAGTTGATGATGTCGGTCGAGATCTGACAAGATGTCCTGAAGAAAATCATTCCCGTGTTCGAAGAGCTGCAGAGCTCGCCATGCAAGAAGTCGACCAGAGGTGATGGCCGCCACTTTGGCTTCGATCGCGGCGAAATCTTCTTTGGAGCCTGTAATTCCGTCTTGGTTTTCACCACTCGAGTAGAGCCTGGCATTCCGTTCCGGCGATGATGGATCCGGCTTTCTATTCTTTCTGTTTCGTTTTTCGCCTGCTGTGTCGCCCTTTTCCTCTTCGCCCTGAGGTCGAACCCGCAGGTTTGTCTTGAACTTTGGCCTTGCGAAATCCCACGGGTTATTCCCTTCAGTGCTCATGCTTCGCCTCGCTGAAAACTGGTTTCGCAAAGTGCCCCAAGATCTTCGAAGTAACCCGGATATGTTTTTGCCGTACATCCGGGATCCAGAATTCGAATGCCTTGTGCTCTGAGTCCCAATAAAGAAAAGCTCATCGCCATTCTATGGTCGTCGTAGGTGTGTATGTCTGCGGGATGGACAGGCCCCGGTTCGATTTGCAGACCATTGGGATGCTCATGAGCAGCGATACCGGCGCGATTCAGTTCGGTGACCACTGCTGCAATACGGTCTGTTTCTTTGTGTCGCATGTGCCCCACGTTACGGATTGTTGTCGGAGAATCTGCAAACACGGCCACCACGGCGAGGGTCTGTGCTGTATCGCTGATCGCGTTCATATCAACGTCGATACCATGCAGTGGCTTGCCTGTTACCGTGATACTGGAATCCTCATATTGAACTTCACAGCCCATTTGCTGCAATGCATCGACAAACCCCACGTCTCCCTGCATGGCTGTGCGAGTAAGACCCTCAACGGTAACGGTCCCCTGGGTGATGGCCGCAAGTGCAAAGAAATAACTGGCAGCGGAAGCGTCCGGTTCAATTTCGTAGATTCGTGGCTTGTAAGCCCCGGGCAGCACCTGGAATGAGGACAGATCATCCGGATGCTCGACCTGAATTCCAAACTCAGACATCATCTGAAGAGTCATCGTAACGTATGGCTTTGAAACCAATTCTCCGCTGACCACAATCGAAGTTGCGTTTGATGCTGCCGGGGCCGCCATCAGAAGACTGCTCAGAAACTGGCTGCTGATATCCCCGGCAATTGTTGCCTGCCCTCCGTTTAAGCGACCCTTTGCACCATCAACGACAATGGGCGGGCAGTCCGTCGAATCGATTTCAAAGCGTACACTTGTTCCGAGCTGGGACAAGGTCCGAACCAGGTCGCCAATCGGTCGTTCGCGCATCCGTTTGACTCCATCCAGTCGATACTGTCCATGGCCCAAAGCACACAACGAAGTCAGGAAGCGAATGCTTGTTCCGCTGTTTTCCAGCCACAGGTCTGCCGATTGCGCGGGGATTCTTCCGCCGAGACCTGTGATGCGGCAGGTACATTGCCGTAGATCCTGATCCACGGTAAACCCGAGGCGACGCAGGCTTTCAATCATCACGCGAGTGTCCTGGCTGTCGAGAACGCCGGTGAGAGTTGTGGTACCGTCGGCCAGAGCGGCCAGGATGAGTGCTCGATTCGTGATGCTTTTCGAACCAGGCGGTCGGATCCTGCCGTTCACGGGGGACGAAATGGGTTGAATCTGAATTGCCTCGGTCATTGCGAGCCTTTGACGGTTACCTGCGAAACGCCTTGCCAACGGGGGCAGAGAACTCTAGCCGTTTTAAAGTGAGAAGGCCTGTACGACTGAAGAAACACGACGATTTTCTCATTCAACGTCGTTTCACTCGCGGGTGATCGTTTCGTCCAGGTTCAAAAGAAGGCTGGCTGCCGTCATCCATGTGGCCCATTCGTCAGCGATCTCCGGGGGCTCAACTGCAGCGTCTGCGACGTCAACTGCCGATGCACCAGAAGCCTGGAATTCTCCTGATGCAAGGATTCCAGCCGGCATGTCGCCCACTTCAATCAGCCGCTGTGCTTCGCCGGGGGATTTTTTGAATCCCTCGCGCACTGTCTCAAGTGTTGTTTGAAGTGTCGACAATTCATCGGCAACGAGCGATCGCCCCAAAATCCGCTCTGCGAGATTATTCAGGCGTTCCGATGCAGCCGAATCGATATTCAAAGCGTGAAGTCCCAGCATCCTGGCTGCTTCGAGACCCGTCGCATCATTCAGCAGTGTTAATGCCTGA
>JAGQQE010000472.1 GCA_020426345.1 Planctomycetaceae bacterium | reverse complement strand
CTTCTCAATACGATGAGGTTCTTCAGCGACTAAAAAGTGACGAACTCGACGAAGCGTATCGGCGGAAGCTGGCAGCTGCAGCATTTGAAACGACCGCAACATATGATCGAGCCATCTCGAATTATATGTCCCGTATCACGTCAGTTTCTCCTGCTGAAACTGCAGGTTCCAGTTTCGGTGAACGCCTGAATCTGACATTTATTCGTCGGCAGGAGCTTCGCTACGGCGAAAATCCTCACCAGAAGGCCGCCTTCTATGTTGAGGAACATCCTCCTGCAACGTCACTCGCATTTGCGAAGCAGTTAAACGGTAAAGAGCTTTCTTATAACAATTTGATGGATCTGGATTCAGCCAAAGCTATTGTCGCTGACATGACGTCCCCTGCGGCCTGCGTTATCAAGCACAACAATCCATGTGGCTGCTCAGAAGCGGAAACTCTGGCTGAGGCATTCGTCAAAGCCTACGAAGGTGACCCGGTTAGTGCTTTTGGATCAATTATTGGATTGAACCGTGAAGTGGATGCCGCAACTGCTGAAATCATGTGCGAACCAGGCCGGTTCATTGAGGCCATCATCGCTCCTGGTTACGCGGCAGAAGCAATTCAAATTCTGACAACTAAGCCTAAATGGAAGTCTAATGTTCGTCTGATGGAAGCCATCTTCAGCGATGACGGCAGAGGAGCCCCTGAGTATCGGCGAGTTAGCGGTGGATTACTTGTGCAGGATCGAGACGACCTGCCTCAGCGCGAAGACAACTGGAAGGTCGTCACCACTCGGCAGCCAACTGACCAGGAATTAGCTGAATTGCGTTTCGCATGGAAGGTATGTCGACACGTAAAATCCAACGCAATCGTCTTCGCCAACAACCGGTCGTTAGTGGGAGTTGGCGCAGGTCAGATGAGCCGTCTGGATTCATCATTCATCGCAGCTCATAAAGCCGGACCGCGTAGTCAGGGAGGCGTGGTCGCATCGGATGCCTTCTTCCCGTTTCGGGATGGAATTGACGAAGCCGCCAAAGCCGGCATCAGGGCAGTCATTCAGCTAGGAGGATCACGCAACGACGATGAGGTAATTGCAGCATGTAATGAACACGGCATGGCAATGATCTTCACAGGAATGCGACACTTCAGACACTAGTGGTCACTTTGTCACCAGTTCCAGTGAAATGAGTTTAGGGAAACGCCCCGTGGAAGGCGAGGAGCCTGTAGCTCTAGCTGCCGTGATTACTCCAGGCCCATTCCCTCAAGATTGACGTTCTGAAGTCGAGCAACTTTAGCTGCTTCCTTTAGCTTCGCAACTACAAAGAACTTATGATTGGCTACCGCCTGTTCCGTTAGATTCAGGCGAGTGGCCACGTCTTTGTTGGCCCAGCCCAGCACGAAAATCAGCTCAACACACTGTAATCGCTCCCATGACTTCTGCTGCTTGAAGCCAGCAATCAGTTCACGCAGACAGGCTTCAATGACAGTCGATTCGGCAAGAGATTGCTCATGACTTCGCATCATACTGGAAGCCGCTCGGCCGGGCCCCGTGATGTCTCGCTGTGCCCCATCACTTGATTCTGAAACCAGCAATGGCACCGTGGGCCGCCGCCCAGTTCGACGCATGGAATCAATCAACTTGTGCGAGGCGATTGAAAACAGCCAGGATTCCAGGGGTGTGGTTTCATCGTAGTTGGGCAACGCCTTCAGAAACCCCAGAAACGTTTCCTGGACAACGTCTTCCGCCAGGGCCTTATCTGTCAGGCGGCTGCGAGCGAACGCCAGAAGACGACCTTCAAACAGATCAATGCATTCCTGCCACGCCGAAGCCTGCCCACTACGGATTCGTTTTACAAGTTGTCTGTCAGCTTCACTGGATGGCATGCAATCGCCCGGAAAAAACAGAGAATCACAGCAGGAGCAGGCATCCGCCCAAGGACATTCTGCAGCTCTCACCCCGGCCTTTGCCAGATCTTGACGACGCCCGGAAACGCTGTCAAACGCTGCGGCAAGCGGCAACACTGGAACGAAATCAGTCAGGTCACGGGCCGATTTTGGCCGCAGAACACCTCGATATTCACCGATTCAGGTGAAAACTCCCCTCAATTTGCACAATTGATTGACCTGGCAGGCCGACACAGTGAAAATGACTCGTCGCTGATTTCCGCTGTCGATTCTGCCCGCTCCATCCGGAACCTCGCACTTTGAAACATCTGGTTTCAATTCTGCTGACCGCCATTTTCTGCACCGGGCTTCCGGCGTTTGCAGACGACGAAATCGTTTCCGGGGACCACACTCATCAGCCAATCCTGGTCCGCAGTCGCCCGGTCATTGAACGTCTGCCGCTCAAGGTCATTCATCCGGTTGATGTGCTTCACAACTCGCTGAACGAAACGCTGGTCGCTGATTCTTCCGGCCAAATGGTCTTTCGAATTGATTCCGTGGGACAGGTCAGCACTCTTTCCAGAAACCTGAAGGGTCTGGCTCGAATGGCCGAATCGAAGTCGATGGGGCTGCATTTTTTGCTGACTGAACAGAGGCAGAGTCGGATTATTCGTATCACAGACAACGGATACAGTGAGGAAGTTTGCGAGTTGCCGTTTGCTGCCCAGGGGCTTGCCGCAGATGATTTTGGAAATCTGTGGACATGCAGTCAAACATCGAACGCCGTTTTTCGGATCACATCCAGCGGAGAACGGACGCTGATTGCAAACCTTGCTGAACCCGCGAAGGATCTGGTGGTTGATTCATTGGGAGCAACCGTTCTGCTGGCCTCTGGAAAAGTCATGTCGGTCACGGCAGGCGGAGCGACCGACATGATCGGCTACCTGCCCGCTTCAGCATGGCGACTTCAACTGAATGCTGACCAGCAGATCGTCGCCATCAGCCGCGGCACGGATGACCGCTGCCTGCTGTCCGGAGTGACAGCCACGTCCGAAGAGGCTGCTGACCGACTGGCGATCGTGCCGGACGGAACCTCTGCCTTCGCATTCGACGCTCTGGGGAATCTGATCCTTGCCAACCCCGAGCTTCGAGCAGTCACTCGAGTCACCAGCCAGTTCCGAGTTCCCTGCCCTCACTGCGGGCAGTTGGTCCCCATGGTGTTTTCAGCAGACGCTCCGCCAGCGGCCGCCCCGATGAGGCGATCGTTCTAACCGAGAAACAGACCGGCCATGCTGATCAAGCCGATCCGTTCTTGCTGTTAGAATCTGGCTTCGCCAGCGAAAACTGCGAACCACCAGTTGCCGGGTGTGTCTTGCAGGGACTGAGTCCGCCAAGTTCCTGCAATCAAAACGTCGGTCAGCGGTGGACCACGACGGTGCCGGATGACCGCACGGACTCACCCGGTTGAATGCTCGAAACGGAACAAAATCTTACTCTACCTGCCAGCTCGGCATCTCGGTTCGTATCCGGTGAAGACCTGACCGTGGGAACTTACATCACGGTGTCTCGAGCAGTAATTGAGCTACCGCGATTTCTCTTCGGCTGCGATTTTCAGAGAGCCCCCGAAGTTCCCCTCCGCTGGCAGCATATGCCTCAGGACAGCGGGGCGCCTCTGAAAATTAAAGCTGTCAGCCTGCCTTATGTCTATGTCGAAGATGTGTCAGAATCGACTCGGGTTCTCGACCTGCGGCGCTGCGAAGTGGCGGCGCTTAGGTCGTGTGGACATACGTCTTTTGGAAAAATGGGGACCATGTCATGATGCAGGCTTCTGGAACTGGTCAGGGAGGACCTCAAAATGTCGACGCGTCATGCACTCACGGATGAGCAATGGGGCCGCATCATGGATTTGGTGCCGGGGAAGGACGTAGATCCTGGTCGATCGGGGAAGGACAATCGGCTGTTTATTGATGGCGTTCTGTACGTTCTGAAGACAGGAGTGCCCTGGAGGGATCTGCCGGAGCGTTTTGGGAACTGGAATTCTGTATGGCGTCGATTTGATCGGTGGAGTCAGAACGGCATCTGGGAAAAGGTGGTCACTGAGTTAAGTGAACTGGATCTTGAGGAACTGCAGATCGATTCGACATCGATCAAAGTGCACCTTGCTGCCATTGGCGGTCGACGTGAAGCTGATGAAAAAAAGAGGATGCGGATCGCCGCCGAGGTCTTGGCCGTTCTCGCGGAGGTCTGAATACCAAGGTCCAC
>JAGQQE010000471.1 GCA_020426345.1 Planctomycetaceae bacterium | reverse complement strand
ATAAAGAAAAACGCAGCGTCCTGATTGCGGACCCGTGGCATCCCAATCCCTTATCAGCCAATCACCTGTATTCCGTGGATCTGGACCGTGTCATTTGCTCGATCCTGCTGGGAATTGTTACGTACGACGCCAACCTGCTGGTCATTCGCCCCGTGGCAACACAACGCAAACGATCTGCAGGTTAAACGACAGGTACTGCGCAAATTCTAACAGCCTGCTGAGAAGCGAGACTGGCTCGCGCAGGAGACCCTAAAACACGACGGTTTCCGGCTCTCCAGCGCGCCTGTCCCGGGTTTTTAACGGACAGCCAGGCTAGAACAGATTCAGGAGGGCGGAGGGATCCGGAATCTGCGTCGCCTTCTCAAGAGCATCGATATCTGATTGCTTCGTTTCCCATTCTTCCGGCTCGACCGAAACAATGCGCGGAGCAAGCAGCGTTCCGTCAGCGGCAAGTGATGCATATTCAATCCGCATGGTCACCTTTGGCGCTACCCAGATCCCGGAATGAATGGTTCGAACAACCGGACGCCGCTGATTGGTTTTCGCAAGACGAGCCGTGACAGATCGCAGAGTCTCCCGGCTGAGTGACTTCGCACTCACTGTTCCCACGTACTGCAGTTCTCCGCGTGTCTGGCCGCACAGCAGGAAGTGGGTTGGCGTACCCCGTCGATCAACTCTCAATCCAAAGACAGCGCAGAAGATCTGGGGCAGGGCTGGTGCCTCCTGCTTGCGAGCCTCGTCCTCCATTTTGGCGGCTTCTGCCGCCAGCATTTCTTCCGGATCACCGATCTTGTGCAGAGCGTCTTCGATGCTCTCTTCTTCGGTCGACTGAGACTTTGCGGCTGCGGCAACCGCTCCCACGACGTCCGGCAGAACTTCAGTATCCTCAACAGGCCCCTGCCGGAAGAACATCGATGTATCGTGGCCACCGATGATGAACAATGAGCAAATGACGGCAGTGTGCCCCCAGACAAACATCCAGAGTCTCGGAACCGAGGCAGGCAACTTCGTGATGGTTGGCTGCCAGACGGCCATCCAGTTGACGATGACGTCGGAGACGTTCAGGCGATCGTCAATCTTCTTGGCCACAATGGCGGCCCACACATGCGCGATGAACGCCGCACCCGCACCCACCAGAAGTTCCGTCCACGCCCAGTACGATTGATGATCGCTGGTCGTCTCGAAGAACTTTCGGGCCATGACGCTGGCAATAAAAATACTGCTGCTTCCAGCCACCATGATCCACATCCAGCCAGGGATGCAGTTCAGAAGATTTGGCTCTACTTCCTCTTCCGCACTGGCTTCAGCAGCAACTTCTGCTCGCCAGCCCATGCGATCTTCTTCTGCCGTTTCAACGACAGGATAGTAACCGCATTTCGGACACCAGGACGATTCGCCCCATGGCTCGGTGCAGCCGCAGCGTGCACAAAGAGGGCCCGCATTCGCGCGGCGTTCGGACTGGTTGTTCGAAGGATGAGTAACTGAGGACATGGTTTTCAGGCCGTCTACAGGGTGGAATCAAATGTCGCACGAGTGCAACATAGGTCACCTTTCGCCTCAATCGTCGGCGTGCTCACCCAAAACTTGCCTGCGGTTACTGGAAGACTCAGCCTATTCGTTAGAAACGTTATGTTCTGCCGACGGTGAGGGCCTGCTACGACGATGCCATTCCGGCCCCCAGCTTGAATGCTCCCCAAATCGACGAACAGGTACAGAAGATTGTGCCGACGCCCAGAAACAGTGAAATCAGTGCGATACCTACCACCAACAGCAATCGAAATGTCTGCACTTGTTCCCGACCAACTGATTCGTCTGTTTCAAGACCGTAAAGGGCATGCAAGTCCAGCTCCTGCTCCTGACGTTTCTTCGCCTTCTGTTCTTCAGTCAGAGAATTCCATCGTCGCGTCGATTCTTCCCAGACCTGCGGCAGATACCGTTGCTGGATATCAACCACTTCCGCGTATTCCTCCCAGTGGTCGTAGATATTGTCGTCCGTGATTCCTTTGCTCTGGAGCCAGTCGTCGTCGTATTCCACTTCATTTTCCGCGATGTAGCCAACCATCCCCTTCTCTGAGAGGCCTTCCGCAATCAAAGCATCCACTTCCTCCTCACTGAGAGGCATGTCAAGACCATAGGTGGGCGAGACATAGCAAGATCCAATTCGGCCACCCACAATGGACACTATCGCAATGGCAGCAGCGGTCAGCCCGGGTCCCCAGCCATCATTGATTCCGGCTGAAAAACGAACGGCGCCACCAACCATTGAACCGGTGAGAAAAGTCGCAAGCAGTGCCAGCAGGAAGATGTCGGTGTAGCCAAGCACCGTGTGAATGATGGCCGCAATCACGCCTGCAAGACTGCCATACAGCAGCCACCCGAGAAAACCCTGGTTCCGTGGTTGATCGCCAGAGCTTTTGACGCCCGATTCCGAACGACTCGTCGTTCCGGATTTCTTCTTTCGTGAAGGTAACGCTGGCTTACTGCTTGTATATGTATCCTCGTAGCCATCGTCATACGAATCCAGATCATCGCCGTAGGAATCTGCCCCGTACAGATCATTCGAATAAGGATCATCACCGAAGGCGTCACCTCCAAAGGGATCATCGTCAGGCATATCCCAGGGATCTTTCTGGACGCTTTGCCGTTTTCGCCGGGGCGGTGAACTACCTTTCGCTGAGGCGGGATTCCTGCCGGAACGCCGAGCTGCCGGACGACCAGGCGACGCAGTCTTTCCCGATGACGCAGAACGATTCGATTCGCCTGGTTCAGACGCAGATGCTGATGTTGACTTCACTCGGGATCGCGGTGGTTTTGCTTCGGCCCCGGATGGTGCCGGCTTTATCTTTGTTGGCACTGATGGCTTTGGTTTCGCCGCCAATTGCCTGGATCCCGATGGGGCACGTCGATCGGCCGAGTCCGTCGCCCCGGATCCCTTCCCGGGATCGCCCTGTTTTCGTGACGGTATGACCAGTTTTCGATCACAACCCGGACAATTGAAGCGTTTTCCTGCAGAAGCAGTGGCAGGAATCCGTGTTGACGCAACGGTATCCGTCTCCCGACAACCTCAGTTAACAACACAATGCACCAGAGTTCTCGTCCGGGCCGAAGCGGAAATTAACCTCGCTTACGGCCATCCGGAGATGGCGGTCGTTGTTTTCACAGAGCTTTGCCGGGGCGGACGTGGTCTGAACTTGTCAGCCGGTATGTTTGAGGCATTGGCGGAGTTCGTTCGTTGGCGAATGGTCGGTCGTTTAGGAAAACTCAAAGAGCTTCTCGACTGGAGCCTCGGCGGCTCGCCTGAAAGCTGCTGCGGGTGAGAGCCATCGGTGAATTGTAAGAAGAACCAGAAACCTGAATCTCACAATGCGAGGTTGCCCTTCGTTGGCCGCAATGCCAGGATATCCCCGGCACTCCCAGTCAGGCAGACTCGGAGTTCCCCGGATGTCTGGCAGCAGCCATTCATGACCATCTCGGTTGTGATCTGGCGAAAATGAAATAACGAACGACATGCGCCGGGATTGGCCTGCCGCCCAATCTGCATGGAAAATCACGCCGCCCAATCCGGTGATGGCGGCAATTAGATGGCAATCACAACGTGAGAGATTCGCGGAAATGGTGCATCGCCGTGATGGTACTTTCGGTGCCAGCCAATAGTCGTATCCAAATCAATGCCAAGCTCCGGCGGACTGCGATCACCGTCAAATCGCCAATCTCAGGGTGACAACCTCTCGCCCCGTCGGTAAACTGTCCCGCAGCAGATTCCTCAACGTGATGAATCCCGCAAGCAAACAACCAAGCCGCAATCACTCGCAATGCGGCAAAGTTCGACGCAAGATCTATACGCCAGCATCCTGCCGTCGCATAGATCGAAATTCGATGGCAGTGAAGGGAAACGAAGGTGAACATGCCATCCGACTTCATTGAGTTCATTAATGTTGTCGGAGGCTTTGCGTTTTGTGTGATCACCGCGATGGTAATTCTTATGCTCTTGATTTCCCTTCTTGACCAACATCCTGGGCCTGAGTCAGAGCTCAAGGCAAATGAAGATACTGAATCCGGAAAGCCGTAAGGTGAGTCAAAACTCGCGGCTTTTGAAAGACGGATCTCCAATCTGAAACTTGATCTCTGTTAACACCGTCG
>JAGQQE010000470.1 GCA_020426345.1 Planctomycetaceae bacterium | reverse complement strand
CATCGCAACCCAGCCGATTGCAGCTCATCGATTTTGGCAGTGCCTGGACCACCGACTGGACCAGTCGCCGCACCGAAGGCGACGGCCACCACCGCTGCTACGCCGCCCCTGAACTTCAAACAGGCACAGCTGGTTTAACTTTGGCCAGCGATCAGTTCTCGGTATCGGTGTTGTTGTTTGAACTGCTCACCCAGCAGCTGCCCTACGGCGGCCTCGGCGGCAAAGCCGGTCGATCAGAATTCGTCGCACGCGCCGCTGATACCCTGGTAGCCCCCAGTCAGATTTCGTCCAGTTGTAAGCAGTTACCCCGGTCACTGCGAGACCGACTCGATGCACTGGTGCTGCGTGGTTTGGCTCTCAATGCTGATGACCGCTACCCAGATCACAACACTTGGCTGGATCAATGGGAAGAACTGAAAGCCTTGTTTCGCATCACGCCTGAACTGCCGCCGATCGAAAGCATACTGACCCGGGTCATTGGCTGGTTTGTGAAACCTGTCGAGGAACGCAAAACGCCAAACCTGCCGTACTCGTGATCATTGCACTGTGGGCTGCGTCTCGTTACCAAAAGTCTCAAAGTCCACCTCAAAATCGAGTTTGACCAACCCTTCGCTTCGGTGTGCCACGTCACGCAGTTGGCCCCCCAGATTTCTCACGGCATCAATGATGTCTTTTCTGATTGCTGCCTCATTGGGTTGTCCATGAGGCCGGAGCCGAAGGAGCGGAACGCCGCCAACTTGAAAGAGGCGGTTCTTCTTAACATCTCGCTCCTTTTGAGCCTCGCTATCGTGATAGTGGCTATCGATTTCAAATCCTACTATCGGTAGATAGCTCGACGTTGAAGTGATGCACAGATCCACTTGTGACATCAAAAAATATCGAAACGTGTCGGCGTCAACGTGCTCCTCTATTTTGTCATACTGAAAGATCGTCTGTAACGCCATGTTGGGGAAGACCAAGTGATTGGGAAACAATCCGATCATGACGTTGTAGACGACATATTCCAGTTTTGAATTGAACACGGGCTTGTATGCCACGCGATCATCCGCTCGAATGAAAGTTATTGCGACGGAGTGTGACCGCTCTCTCTGAACAAGGTCAAGCACATGGGAGTTGACGATCCATTTCCCGGATTCATCCTCGACGACCATTCCAAGTTCTACCAGTCGTCGCCAATTCCCTTCCATAAATTGCGGACCCGTTCCAGACAGCTCTGCCAGATGATCAAGGTCATCAAATTCTGTAATCACCGTCATTGCCGTGAGAATTCGACGCTTGTGAAAATCCAACTGCGGAAATCGTTCGCGGGCAGTTTTTTGGAAATCCAATTGCCGAGTTCGCTCTCGATCCTGGGCTGCCTGCTCTTCCGATCGGCGTTCCAATGTTTGTCGCAGGCTTGTATAACGCCTTTGAAATAATTCGTTGTCGGGCGAAATCTCCAATGTCCGATTCGAAAGAGCAATCGCTTCGTCAAAGTCCTCATCCTCGATAAGCAATGACAAGTTGTGTAGAGCAGAAGCCTCGTCTGGTTCAGACCACAGGAGTGCACGGTACGCGTCAATCGCCTGTTGTTTCTCATCTGTTGATTGCAAGCAATAGGCAAAATCGAACTGCAATGCCGTGTCGTCAGTCACGGCCTTGTGTAGGTAGGTTGTTACGTCCAATGCCTCCGCCCAAAGTCCGGCTTCGAAGAGAATTGACCGCCAGAATCCACGATAGAACGGCAGGACGAAAGTACTCACGAAGTCTGGCTCGCAGCCTCTTATGTCATTTAAAGCCGATACAGCCGTCTTGTGTATCGAAAGCGACTCTCTGACGTCCGGCTTGCCAGTGAAATCGTAAAAAGGCCTGATCCAGTGAAAATGTGACTCCAGTTTCCGTTTAGACAACTCCGAGCAAAAACGCAGATGGTGTTGTACAGCGTTCCGCCAGTCCCCTTCCTTGCAGTAGCCGCAGGAAAGATCAAGGTCTACGACCGGATGCTCAATCGTTTCGGCAACTTCCAAAAGCCGGGCCATTGATATGACGTCTGAGTCTATTCGGTCCGAGAGATAGGCAATCTGTGCTGCGAGATCAGATAACTCTGGCCCGTACTTTGAGACGGCCAGTTCACGCATTAGCAATTCGATCGCATCAAATTGATTGTAGTGGCCCATGACATGGTCAGTTTCTCCTGGCAGAACTTCAGGGAAACAATCTGCCCATGACCGAACCCCTAGCTCAATGTTTTCTCGTGCTTTGCTGGAATCCCCGTCTCTCAACGCAACGATGGCAAGGCCGAATAGCGGAAGCACTAAGTCCACCGACGGCTTAACAGAGATTTCAGCATGGAAGCTATGAAAGGCTCCTTTCAAATCGTTGAGTGCGAGCTGGAGTTCCCCGCGAATTTGATTCAGCCCTGTGTTTCGGCTTTCATTCTCAGCATCACTATCCGGCAAAAGCAGCTCATCAATCCATCGCAACGCTTCAGTGAGATTCCCTTGCGACCGCGCGATTGTGTAAGCTGCCCAGATCCAGTTCGGCTGAAGTTCCTTTTGCAAGAGGAGTGGTGAGATAAGTTCCCTGGCAGCAGCAATGTCTCCCAGAGAAAACACGAGACATTCAACCAGTCGAAAACGTATTTCGGCGTTGTCTGGATACTTATCGAGTCCATTCCCCAGCAGGAAGATGCTGTCGTCCGATTTTGCTTCGTAACCACTCGAATAGAGCCTTTCGAGCGTCAGATATGCGTCGGGTTTGGCTTCCGGCGAACGACATGCTGCGGAAAGTAATTCACAAACTTCAAGCAACAATGCTCTATCAAATAGATACGTTTCACCTTTCATCAGCGTTCGAGCGAGCCAAAAGTGGCCCTCCGGCACACTTCGGTCCACGGACAATGCAAATCGCAAAGCTTTCTCTGCTGCTACCCACTGTTGTGCATGGAGCAGATATTTGCCCATGAGAACGTGGTCGCTCGGCAGTTTTGCCTCTATCTGTGCGACAACATCAGCGGCTTGTGCGTCTTCGCCTATTTGGAAGTGACATTCTGCAGCTAATCGTTGTTGTGCATCATCAGGGAACGGCTCCTCAAGCAACAACCTGAGTGCCGCTTTGTAGTCACCGTTCGCCATGAATTCGGCGGCTGTCTGAAATCCCTTCTCGCAAACAAGCGTGGTGTTCGTAGCTTCTTGGTTCATTCGACGCTCCCGTTTTCTTCTACCCACTGCTGCCTCCATTGCCATTTGCATATGCAACCACCACGATGGGTTCTTACATCAAACATCCATTCAGCCAGCTCACTTTCAGTTACAATCGTATCCCGCCGTCGTTGCCAGTTCAGGCACAAGTACTCCCAGTCGATCGCGAGATGCGGACATCGAAGGGTGCGAACGATCAACGCGACGAACTGATTGGCCCACTCGAACCGGCTTGTTCGCTTTCGCTTCGGTCCGAAGAAGTGATGGAGCTGCGGGGCGTTCGGTCATGTCGATCACCATTCGGCTCTGAGCCACCTGATACGACAAAGCTTCAAATGAAAGTTGACCGAATCGCCATCGAATGTACTGGGCAATTCGCAAGCACACTTCCGAGAATGTATCGCAATAGTGAAACAGCGTGCCACTTTTTAACGCGAAGGTGTATCGACCGGGACCGGTGAACTGATAAGGCTGCCAACGCGAAAGGCCGAAGGTCTTTTGAATTGATCCCTCGACCAGCCATCTTGGGGCTGCTGCGTGACCTGCGAACAGGTTTGCCTGTTTTTCCAGTATGTCCTCAGTCTGCGGGGTGAGTGCGGTCGCGGTCGTAGAAACGGAACCGTTTTTTGCAAGCTGCTGCCTCAAATGTTCGCCCTGCAAGATCCCGTGACCACCGACTTCATGCCATAGCGTGAAGGTTCGACGCGGGTCATTTCGCAGGCACGGATCGATGAACGCTTCGTTGGCGGTTGGATCGTACCTGCCGAAAATCTTCTCGCCGCTCTCTGAGTCATATCCCAGATCCTCATCTTCGATTAGGTCGATTTCGTACTCCGGGTAGATGAGATGCTCGTAAACGGAGTCAAAACTGTCATTGGGCGCTTCAAAACCAGCCACTTATGGGCGCTTCAAAACCAGCAGAGGTGTGAATGTTCAGTAAGTGCTCTGAGGCTGGCTTTTAGAGCTC
>JAGQQE010000469.1 GCA_020426345.1 Planctomycetaceae bacterium | reverse complement strand
GATATCTGAACAACGAACAGGTCCAGGCCTGCCCACCGACCGTGTGGTACAGGCTCCAGAAGTTTTCGAGAAAGAATCGGGGGCTGCTGACAATGACGGGCATTTGCCTTCTGATGCTTTTCGCAGCAAGCGGCGTCAGTATCGCCTACGCGGTGCAAGCTCAGACCGCAAGGAAAGACGCCGACGAGCAACGCCAGGAAGCCATCGCCGCCAAAGAAGAAAGTGACCGTCGGCTTAAGCAGTCGCGCATCGATTTTGAACGGGCACTCAAGTCGCTGGATACGATCGTCGGTGAGGCCAGTTCAGTGGAATTCGCGCAGTTGCCCGGCGTGGAGAAAGTGCGAACCGACATCCTGCAGAGGGCAATGGCGTTCTACGAAGAAATCATCGCGGATCACGACAACGATCTGTACGCCCGCGCTCATCGGGCCATGGCGATGCACAATATTGCGAAGATCTATGAAGCTCATGGTAATGCCCGCATGTTCCTGGAAGAACTGAACAAGGCCATTGCAGAGATGGAGTCAGTGCTTCAGGAGTCACCTGAAGACAACAAACACAGATCTTACATGGTCGCCATGCTTGGCTCGCGAATGCACATCGGAGTTCAGGGGTTGACTGATCGAGTGAAAGACGCCAGGCGATGCTTGGAATTGAGTCAGCAGATGAAGGCTAGCGGTGAGGAGGTTTCTGCTTCCACTCTCGCTTTTTTCAGTCTCAAGATTGCCGAGATGATGACGCCCGAAAATCCGGAGGCGGATGGCTACGTCGACGAAGCAATCCGCATCTCGCAGGAAGCGGGCGTGGCCCCGCCTCCAGGTGCATACATCTGGCTCGCGGCACGAAGCGCGGAGTCAAATGAACTGGATGACGCAGTGCGTCATTACCACGAAGGAATCTCGCTTTACGAACGATGGGCGACCGATCCGGGAAATAGATATCCGCACGTCGAAAGATGCATCGTTTCGACCGAACGGGGAAGGCTTGCTCTGGTTCTGGAGCGACAGAAGAAAATTAGCGATGCCGAATCTCTGTTCCGGCGGGCTTTCGAGGATGCTGTCCAACTTGCAGCCGAGTATCCTCAAATGGCCTGGTATCAGCAAATGCTGCAGTATCGGGCAATCGAATTCTTGGAATACCTGAATCGCCACTCACGAATCACTGAAGCCAGCGACCTCATAGCGGCACTTGAGAACCAGTTTCCAACGAGCCAGAGGCCGCACATAGCGAGGGCTGCACTGGCCGAACTTTCAGGCCAACCAGATGAGGCTTGTCGCCATTTCGAAGCCGCTGAGGCTGCTGGTCCGACCGATGCCAGCCTGCCACGTCGATATGCAGAGTTCTTGATCCGAATCAACGATTCTGCTGGGGCCATGCGTGAGCTTGAAAAAACACTGGCGATGGAGCCCGGACAATGGTCGATGCAGAAACGAGTGGCAGCCCTGCATTTCGAAGCGGGTCGCTACAGTGATGCCCTTGAGGACATTCGCAAGGCGGTGGAAGTAAACCCCAATGATCTCTCGGCAATCACATGGATCGGTATTGAGAAGATTGTCGGCTGTCCGGACGATCGCTTCCGTACCGAATACCTGAAGCTGATTGACGATGCAGTAGTGCTGAATGAGAACACTGTCGAGGTGATTTTACTTCGCGCCCTGTTTCGAGTCTTCATGGACGAGTCACGACAGGCTCAGGCTGATCTGAAGGCACTTTCAGAAAACAGCAACCTCACCGCGTACCAGTCTTATGTGTGCGCACTACTTTCCCTGAAGCTCCACGACAGCCAATACTACTCTGACATCTGCAGGACGATTATTGGCCGAGAAATTGCGTCGAATTCGGCCACCGACGACCACTTCAAGGCATGGACATGTGCATTGGCTCCAAAGGCGATTAATGACTACAAACGGGCGATTGAGTTCTCTCGAAGAGCGGTCGCGGCGGAGCCAATGAATGTTCTGTTCAGGGTAGGACTGGGGGCCATTCTGTTTCGTGCGGGTGACCTGGATGAGGCTCACAAGGTGCTCACAGAGGCTCTGGAGCTGCCAGCTCGAGATGGGACTTCACCCGCCTACATTCATTACTTTCTTGCCATGGCCGAACATCGCCGCGGACACAGTGATGAAGCCAAAGGTCATCTGCAGAAAGCCAATGAGATTGCTGACGCCGAACTGTCGAAATCGCCCTCGTGGAACCGCAGACTGACGCTGGAATTGCTTCGGAGTGAGGCTGCCGCGTTTGTGCGTGTCGATTCAGAAAACGAGTGACACTCGGAAACGCATGGACATAGAGCGACTATCGGCAAAGAGCACTTCGCTGTATGCGATTCAGCCCGTTGATGTATGTCAGCAGTAGTGAGTGCAGAGGTCGACATCTATTCGCGGTTGAATGGCTGGCGGATGACAGAGATGCCTTTCCTTTGCGGCAACGTCATTCCTCAACAAAGCGGGAAATGCCGGAACATTCCTTGCGACACTTTCTCTAATACGCCGAAGAGGCCAGTGGTAAAGACCACTGGCCCCCTCCAGATGAAGATCTGTTGCAAAACGATCGAAGCTTATTCACTCACGTCGTTTAAGTTGCGTGAATTCTCCGGCGGACTATCCTCACCGTTGTCTGAGCGAATCACGGATCCTCCGCTTGTCAGGCTGAAGTCAGCAGTGTTATCTCCATTTCTGACTTCAAACGAGAGGGTCGACTGGACATTGTATTCCATTGGAATGGTCTCTGGATTCCCTGGCGAAGTATTCCCATCACTATCCTCGTTGGGAGCGGTACCCGTTGAAATAAGGACGCGGCAGGTGCCGAGTACGACTCCAGCGACGTCATCATTGTACATCAATGAATAATGTCCATCCGAATCCGTTACACCGGATGAGGGCCGACCGTTCTGCGGAATAAATACAACGCTGGCATTCGGAACCGGCTTGTTGTCAAGCCGGATCGTACCAGAGACGTCCGCCAGCTCGGGAAGCCCACTCCTCCCGCATCCCGAAACAAAGGCCATTGAGATCAGCAGAACGGGCAGGGCTCTCCCGGGCATTCTAAACCACGTCATTTATCAAAACTCCGATATTACCAGGCCATCGTTAATAGAGTAAAGACGCTGATATAGACCATACCCGGCTGCCCCGTTTGCCTGATCAAACGGATCATTTGCATCCCATACTCGAGTTGTATGCTGTATGTTTTCGCTGATGAATCGCACCGATCCATCCGCCAGGGCAAATTGTGCTCCTCCCGTGTGGCGACTTGACGCAGTTCGTGCCGGACCGTTGGCTGTATCGGTCGGCCAGGCGCGAACATTAATACCAAACTCGCCATGAATCATGCCGCGATTTGTTTCGCCTGCAGTCCATCCATTTCCAGCTGTCACAGATCCATACAGTCTTGCACCATTCCAGTTGGTGTCGTCCTGCTCACCGATCATAATCGAGTTTGTGGTACCGTCCGTGATATCTCGCATCTTTCGAGGCTTGTGTGTGTAGTCTCTGTTGAACATGCCATTCGCGCGGGCTCCGTTTGTCGCTCCGTAGTTACTAAAGCTGGAGCATGCCGCTTTGTAACTGGTCGTGGCGTGAGGTCGAATCGCCCCGGTTTGTCCCGCATTTCCGGTGTTGGCCTGAGGAACGCGAGTATCCGAAGGACACAGCATTGCAGGCAGTGGATTTGCCGCAAGCAGTGCATTATTAACAGACTGTGGGTAGTTTGTGTTGGAGATCGGGAACGACGGGTCAAATTGATTAAACAATGCAGACTGTTCAATCATCGGCAGGATGCTGTAGGACCAGAAGAATCCGGTGCCGCCTGCAACGTCGTTGGTAGTTCCATCAAAGTGAGCTTTGTAGTAGTGACCAATCGGAAAGCAGCTGTACACATCGTGATAGTTGTGCATTGCAAGTGCGATCTGCTTTAGATTGTTCTTGCACTGTGTTCGACGAGCAGCTTCTCGGGCTTGCTGAACGGCAGGAAGCAAAAGTGCGATCAGAATGGCAATAATGGCAATAACAACCAGTAACTCGATCAATGTAAACCCGGATTTCCTTCGCATACGCATACACCTTTCTTAAGAGAGAAGTATTAATCTCAGTACGAATCTGAGGGGAACACTCAAGATGGAAGAACTCTGAAGGACTTCTGCAGCAGGAT
>JAGQQE010000046.1 GCA_020426345.1 Planctomycetaceae bacterium | reverse complement strand
CCTGCTGGCCCGGACAAATTCCCGGGAGGTCTCATAGGCCGAAATACCAGGGTCAGAACGACTGCCCTGAACTAAACGTGACAAGACAGAACGGCTGCAACAACCGCGGCACCAAATGATTGCGCGACACCCTGTTGAATGCATCTGGTGAATGCGGTTGCTCCCACTTTCCATTGGGTGGCTGCATTTCAGATAGTGGCATTCCAGCAAGTGTGGTGGTTAGCAAAGGTCGGCGAGACGATGAATCACAACACCTCGAATTCGCACATCATGTGATCGTTGAATTCCGGCATTCGAATCATTATCCGACTGTGGGACACATTTGGTACGGGAGTGTTCGCGTGGCGGTTTCACGCTCACGATGAGGCGAACGAATCAATGAGTTGGCGAGGGAGGGTTCAGCCAATGATTGTTTGGGTCCACACCTCTGACCAGGATGCCCTTCCTGTTCCAGTCGTACCATGTTGTGACATCCGCTGCCGCATAACGAATTGTGAGACCGCATCGCCGTCGGGTGGACTGATTGGCTTCGGAGCCGTGCAGCAATAGATCGGAATGCATAGAGAACCAGCCGGATTTCAGCTCATCGTCGACTTCGCCATCGCCGTACGATTGGGGGTTCTTGACAGCCAGGTCAAGCACCGTATTGGCGTCGTTGGTGATGTCGTAGTCGATCAGCCCGTGAAGGTGTGATTTGGGGATGAATTTCATGTTGGCGTTTTCAGGATCCGCATCGTCGATTGCCAGCCAAACCGTGACAGTTTTTGTGGGGCTCAGCGGCCAGTATGTACTGTCCTGATGCCAGGGGACGCTCTTGCCATCGTTCGGCATCTTGCAAAAAAAATGCGATCCCCAGCAGACTATATTCGGGCCGAGGAGATCGGCAACCGCGTCAACGATTCGCGGGTGTCTGACCAGTTCGTAGATTCTGGCGAATCGGAGGTGAGCAGTATTGATGGAATAGCTGGTGCGACCAAGTTCAATGAATGCGGCCAGGATACCATCGAAGAAGGCTCGCAGTTCAGAAGACTCTCGTTCCTCGAGGGCCTGAAACGGCATGACATATCCAAGTTCGTTGTATTGTTGCACCTGCTGAATCGTCAGAACCTGGGGAGAATCATTCACCGACGGCACAAACGTCATCTGACGTGGCAGTTCTGCGAGCTGTTGAACGGTAGGGTTCGGGATTTCGTCGACCTTCACCATGATCTGATTCCGAATGTGAGTTGTGCGAGAGCGATCTTCGATTTCGCCTGAGTGCCCGGAAGTCTATGCACTTAGTTATCGAATTCATACATGCAGGATTGTCCTGACGTTGACTTCTCACGCAATGCGAAAGCTGCGTCAGGTTGGGTGCTGCACGAACAAAAACAGCCCCGAATTTGATTCGGGGCTGTTCCGTCGGATTTCCTGCGTGCTCCAAAGGAACTACCTGGCTGTGGCGACTGTCGGTTCGTTTCCGGATTTCGGAATCGCGATAAAGCTTGTTGTCATCTTGCCATCTTCGGAATTCCAAAGCCGGACCTCTCCGTCGTAGCTTCCAGAGGCGATCAGCTTCTTCGCCGGATTTACGCTCAAAGTGTAAACCCAGTCGCCATGTCCTGACATTGTTCGAACAGCTTTGCCGTCTGCCGTATTGTGTTCCCGTACACTTCGATCGGCACATGCAGAAAGGACATGGTCCCCAGCGATGACAACGACTCGAAAGACTTCGCCCCCGAAACCGGTGATTGAACGGATTTCTTTTCCATCAGCGGTGTTCCAGACCCGAAGCCGCTTGTCACCGCCCCCACTGACAACGGTTTTGCTGTCAGAAAGGAATGCTGCTGTGTAGACCGCGTCGCCGTGGCTGCTGAATGTCACCTGAGGGTCTCCCGATTTTGCATCGAACACTTTGCAGGTCTTGTCACGACTACTGCTCACGAGCTTTGAAGAATCCGGGGACCAGTTAATGTCCATCACCCAGTCGGCATGATCTTCAATTCGAGTGATGGTTTCGCCATCTGCAATCGAGGAAACGGTGATTGTTCGGTCGGCTCCTGCAGATGCAATCTGGGAACCGTCCGGGCTGAACGAAACAGCAAAAATCGCATCCTTCGCTCGGACAAGAGTAGATTTCAGTGATCCATCAGCGGCATGAAACAGTTTGACTTCGCCCAGTTGCCCCGGGGTACCTGCCGCAACCGCAATTGTTGAACCGTCCTGAGAGAATTCAATGTCGTAAACGCGTTCCGCAATGTTGCTGATTCGCCGAACCAGTGAGCCATCATCGGTCTTCCAGATCAGCACTTCATGGTAACCGGATGTTGCCAGTGAAGTACCATCCGGACTAAACGCGGTCGCAGTAATGGGGATGGGAACACGGTAGTTCTCCGGAGGAAGGGGTTGAGGGAATTCAGGCATGACATCGAAAAGCTCGGCCGACGCCAGAACTCCTGCATCAAGAGGGGCCCCCACATCGACCCATCTTTTGATAGCGGTGATTTCTTCGCTCGTGAGCGGGTCTGCGTCTTTCGGCATAGATCCATCTTCGACCATGATCACCAGCAAAGAATCCTGACTCTTGTGAGCCTCAAATGATTCGCCGGATTCGCCACCCTTCAGCAGAGCTGCGTAGCTGTCCAGGTTCAGTCGACCGCCGGGGCTTCGCGTGTTGTGGCAGGCAACGCATCGTTTCGCCAGAATCGGGGCGACATCTCGCGAGAATGAAACAAAGCGGCCCAGGGGCTCCAGAGCGGCTTCGGCCAGTTTTTGTTGTTTCACAGTTTCAGCGGTAACCATCTGAACTTCAGCTGAGAGCTTCTGGATGGATGGCTCGAATCCTGTGATTTGGGCGGTAATCATTTTGTGGTGAGCTTGTGCTTCTGCCCCCGCCTTTCGGTGAGACTCCTGTTGCGCGTTCAGAGCGGCAATCTTTTCGTTTGCCTGATTGAACGCGTCGGCCGCCTTGCTGGCTGCCTCACTCGCAGCTACCTGCTCTGCCTGCTTCTTCGTCTGTTCTGCCTTCGCAGCTTCGACCTGGCCCGACATTGCGTTACGTCGTGAGGTTGCCTGCATGACCAGCATTTCGGCGTTCTTATGTAGTGGCGTCAACTCGGCAATGGCGGAGGAGAGTCCTTTGATGGCTTCGTCCGGACTGATTCCCATCGCTTTGGCCGACTCTTTCAGCTCGCCCAACGATTTTTCAAGTGCTGCAATAGAGTCTGCCAGCTTCTTCGATGCGACGGCCGCCGAATCCAGACGTTGCTGTTCTGCGGTCAGTTCCTTTGTCATGGCCTGAAGTTGATCAGACGCAGCCTTCAATGCGGCGTTTGCAGCCGTGAGTGCCTGTTGGGCCGTATCATTGGGACCTTTCGCAGCGTCGACTGCCTTTTGCAATTCGGCTCGCTGGGATTCCAGCGCCGCGATTTGCTGTTCTGCCTCGGAAGATTTGCTTTGCCATTCGACGGCCGACTTTCGCAGATCCGCCATCTGTGTTTCCAGTTTTCGACGGGCTGCGATCATATTGTCCAGCCGTGACTGTGCTGCGGAAGCTGCTGCGTGAAGTGCGTCCGCCTCCTTATTGAGATCCAGCTGGGTCTGAAGTGATGCAATGCTGGAGTTAACGGAATCTGACGTCCGCTGGTACGCGGCTAATTCTTCTTCTTCGGTCCTGGACCGCGCGGCGGATTCATCGAGCATCTTTTGAAGCTCGGCGATTCGTTTGCGAGTCACATCGATTGCCGCCTTCTTGAGGGCAATCTGCTTTTCGGCAGCTTGTTTCGCCTGCTGCTGTTGCTGAATCTGTTGAGCAATCTTCTGAGTGGATGGGGACGAGAATTCGTCGGCAGTGATTATCGAGCGTGAAAAAGCAACGGTTGTTGCCAGGCAGGCAAGGGGGGCCAGCCAGCGGGATAATCGGTGGGAAGTTGTGACCACGAGCAGTCTCCTCTGTGATGGAGTCGTGTTGCAGAAATGCAACAGGGACATTCCAACACTAGGATTCAGTCAGAGCCCGGCAGTGTCAAGTCACTCAGAATCCGTAAAATCCCGGACCGGAAAGTTGGTCACATTCGGTTGTTTGTCACAGTCGTCATGACCGACACGTCGCAGTCGGTCGATCAGCGCAGAAAAACGCCCGGCACAACCGTTCGGGGGGCCGGGCGAATCTGGCTGAGACAAAAGTTTTTCTGGCGCAGCAGGAAGGAATCGCCCGCAGGGAGGAGCGAATTCTCAGGAGAATGGACTTACTAGCCCTTTCGGTGCCGAATCTTTGCGCGCATACGTCGCTTCTTCCGCCCGATTTTTCGCCGTCCTTTTCCTGTTCGCTTCGTACCCATGTGCCAGAAATCTCCAAACGCGAGGTCTTAAAAGTGGTGAGAACGTGGAAGCATAACAATCTAAGCTCCCCGCTTCAAATCTGCTTCCGGAATCCTTTCTTCGGCAGTCTCCGGTTCTCACAGACAGTGAAATCAGCAGGCCGTGCGGCAATCATTGCAGATGTCAGCGGTTTCGAATCTGTGAGTGAATTGGCAGCTTCATTACAGCCCCCCGAACTGCCGCACCGCTTCGTAGGCGACAGTGTTGACGGTACTTGCCAGATTCAGGCTGCGGACGACATCGTGCATGGGCAGCTTCAGGTTACTGGCCCCATCTTCTGACAGAATTGATGCGGGTAGCCCACGGGATTCCGCGCCAAACAGCAGGATATCTCCCCTCGTGAATTCGGCCTGCCAGACAAGTCGCGATGCTGTCTTGGTCAGTTTCCATACAGTCGCCCCGGGCAGACGGCTTTTGACCTCCTCCCAGGAATCGACCGCTTCCCAGTCCAGATATTGCCAATAGTCCATGCCCGCTCGCTTCAGGTACCTGTCATCGAGTCGAAATCCAAGCGGCCGAACCATCCAGAGCTTTGCTCCGATGGCAACGCAGGTACGGCCGATATTTCCCGTGTTCTGAGGGATCTCCGGCTGGTATAGAACGATGTTGAGCAGGGGGGAGGTCACAAAATCAGGCTTTCGAAACTGATACCATCAGAAGTGCCAAGCTCCGCATTTGGGGGAACTTTGCAGCGCTGATGCAACACATTCAAGGGTTTCCATCTGGGATAGCGAATCGGGAGAAAAGTCTGATCCGGGTCTGAAGCTTAAGATGGGGGATTCATCCGGCTTCGGCAGTCAGATCAGAAATACCAATCCGGACGAGTTTTTCTCGGTACAAGCTGCCGGTGCGGCGAGGCAGTTTTTGCCATTTTCGTAAAGAGGGCAAGCGTGCATCCCTCAATTCCGTTTCCCACAGATTGGTTTGGCTGCGACCTCCGTTGAATGCACAACTGTCCGGATATCTAACCAAAGATGTCCGTGACCGGGCGTCCCTTAGCGATTGGCAATGGTCGATTAAGGTTGTCACGGAATTCGGTATTGTGATCTATTCCAAGTGCGTTATAGACGGTGGCAGCCAGGTCCCCGACAGTCACGGGATCGCGATCAGGCGCTGATCCATATTTGTCAGACTCGCCATAGACGGCACCTCCTCGGACACCACCGCCAGCCAGGAGGGCCGTGTAACATTTGGGCCAGTGATCGCGGCTGATGTTTGCGTTGATCTTTGGAGTTCGACCGAATTCCCCCACCCACAGAACCAGCGTATCTTCCAGCAGTCCTCGTTCATCCAGATCATTCAGCAGCACAGGCAGCGTGTGATCGGTGGATGGAAAGTGCCATTCGGGAAGAATCTCATACATGCGGGTGTCGTCGAATCCGTGAGTGTCCCAGCCACCGTCGGTCTTGCTGCGACCACCGATGCTGCGGGCAAAATAAACGGTCACGAACTTTACGCCGGATTCTACGAGGCGACGTGCCAGCAGGCAGCTTTGCCCATATGTCGTTCGACCGTACGCATCACGTGTTTCAACCGATTCTTTTGAGATATCGAAGGCTTCGCGAATCTTTGTGGAATTCAGCATTCCCACGGCGCGCTCGTAGTACGAATTCAGTCCGACGGCGGCGGCGGTTTCGTCCAGCGAAACTGTTTGCCGGTTGATCAGTTTTTGTAATTCCCGACGATCACCGAGGCGATCAAGTGAAATGCCGGAAGGCAGGCTGAGCTGTGGTAACTGAAAATCAGGGGCGTTGGGATCGTTACCGATATAAAGTGGATCATGCAGCCGGCCAAGAAAGCTTGCACGCTGCCCTGGTGTGATGGATCCGTCAGAGATCGTGTAAGGGAAGGCAACGGACGTTGGCATACCATTGTCTGTCGGAGCGAACCTATCGACGACAGAACCAAGAGATGGGAACAGGTCGAGCGAATCACGCAGGCGCTGGTCATCAATCGGTGGCTCTACTCCGGTCAGTGCGGTGTACCCCGCGCTGTTGTGGTTGTTCATGCGATGATGCATTGTGCGAATCTGAGCAATCTTATGCATCACCTTTGCCGTTTCCGGCAGGTGTTCCACGACGCGCATTCCGGGCACGGATGTGGGGATCGACTGGTACTTTGAACGGTATCCGTCCGGCGCAAATGGTTTCATGTCAAACGTATCAACATGACTGGGCCCGCCCCATTGGAACAGAAAGATTACGGACTTAGCCGTAGGGATGGGACCATTACCGAGCCGCTGCAATTCTTCCGCCTGCAACAGTTTCGGCAGGGTCAGTCCCATTAACCCGGGCCCACCAATGCGCAGCAGATCACGTCGGTTGATGCGAGCAGCGTGGGCAAGTTGATCCTGAAATAACATTATCAGTCTTCCGGAGGCAGGGGGGAATTCCCGACGAAAGGGGCCGCTGGTGACAGCACCAGGATGCCATAGTAACGACCGTCAATAGTCTGAGTACAGGCTTTCGCGGATTCATGAGCGGGTAGGGTGTTACCACGACCACGCGTGGAAAGATTTTTTTGCGACTGGCGTCGGAGCAGATCGGCTTTCGCACCGCCGGAATGACGTCATTCATCCCATGGTTCATCCTGTTCGGCCAGGTGAACAGTGTGTGTCATCGCTTTGTCAGGTCCTGTTTTTTCCACGTAAGATGGACTGTTTCACTCTGCCATTCCATACGTTTTCAGTCTCCCGATTGCTTTCGCATATCGACGAATTGTATTCGCCTGTCGCGTGACCATCCGTCTCATCTGACCGTTGTGCACATCAGTTGCTGAGCATATCCGCACAGGGGCAGTGGGTTGGCAGACTGTTGGCAGTCAAAAAATCAGCATACAGCGACTTTGTTTCGATTAGTCGTCCGTGGCAAGCGAGTTGCACGGCTCCGTGGATAGAGTCTTCTGACGGCCTCGGTTTCAAAACGTGTGGCACGTCAGAACGTTTGACAGAGGCGGTGTGCCGTCCTGAAGAGACGTGTCAGCTTTGTCGGTGTGAATTCGAAAGGGATGAAAGATGGCGACCAGGGAAAAGCTTATGGGCGGTATTCGTGTTGTGGCAGTAAGTGGGGTCACCATTTGTCTTGTGGTCCTTGCAACATTATCCGGGACTGTCGGTCAGGAAAAACCTGTCAGTGATGCTGGTCGGCCCGCGCCTGATGAGAAATTACCGGCAGCTCGCATCAGGAACGATCAGGAAAAGGAACCGGTGCTTTCGAAGTTCATGCGGCAAAAACTCAACGCCTCCAATCTGATTCTCGAGGGTTTAGTCACAGACGATCTGAAGCTGGTCGAAGAAGGTTGTGACGTCCTGCTGAAGATGAGCCATGAAGAAAAATGGCGCATTTCGAATGACATGCTTTACCGACGATTCAGCACTGAGTTTGTTGACTCCGTAAAAGACATGAAGGAGAAAGCGTCCAGGCAGTCGATTGATGGCACATCGTTGGCATGGATCAATGCAACGATGACATGCCTGAAGTGTCACGAATGGGTTCGAAACACGGTGATCGCAGACTTGCCCGGCGATCTCCGGAACTGAGACTTCATTCGACGGCACAGGCGGATTTGTTGTCCTGATGGGTTGGTACCGTGTAACGACGCGGGGTTGGGCAATCTTTCTGGTCCTGTAGGAAGCCGTGCGTTTAGTTGCAGGATCGAAGGCCGCCATGAATCTGCAATCAGCCTGACATTGCGATTACCGGATCGGCATTTGGGTTCAAACAAACTTGAAGGAGCTGGACTGAACATGAATTCAACGAAGAAGCACTGGTTTGGAGCAACCCTCCTGATAATTCCCGCCGTTTGGTTCTGTTTGCCGCCCGTTCCGATGGCGGCACAGCAGCGGGATGACGCGATCGGTGCGAAGCCTCAGCCTGCCGATGTCGAAGAATTTATGGCAAGAAAGCTGAAGTCAGCGCAGCGGGCACTGGATGCCGTGATGACAGGCGAGTTTGACGTTGTGCGCGAGCAGGCTGTTGAAATGATGGATCTCAGCAGACACGCAGCATGGAAGCAGTTAGCAAGTCCAACCTACATCCAGGACACCGCCGACTTCGTAGCGTCGGCAGAGTTCCTGAGCCGGATGGCGGAATCGCAGGATGCCATGGGAGTTGCAATGGGTTATTCAAAAGTGGTTCAAAGCTGCGCGAACTGCCACCAGCACGTCAGAGCTCCCCGCGTGGCCATGATGGTGCCTGAATGTCTGACAGAGAAACATCTGCTGGCTTCAGCGGAGCATTGATGCCTGATATTCTCTCGCCGCCATTTCATTCCAGAGCAGGTCGTCACCCCGGAGTTGGCATCCGGCGCAGCCTGCGTTTGGTTGATCGCGCCGTGTTCTGAGCCTATCGATCGTAATCGCGAATGTAATTGTGACATTCGATGCATGTCGCAGTGAGATTCTGTTGGTACCATGCCGCGCCGGACAGGTTCTTTTCACGGGCTGCTCGTTCCAGCTGCGCGGCCTGTCGCATGAATTCCATGCGGAAGTGTTCGTAGACTTCGCCGTCCGCATCATTTCTTTTCCAGCCATCGGGTGGATCGAGGCTCATTTTTTTGAGATCACCTGCGGCCAGCTCGACGCTGTCAAAGTCGTGGTTGACGAGCCCATCCAGTATCTGATGCGAATGGCTCAGCTTTGCATGCATCAGAGATTCGACACCTTCCTGACTTCTTCGTTGTGGAATGGAATTAGGGATAGGGGTCACACGGTCCTGCGCGTCACTGTCGGAGTTCGTCAGGAGGGTTCCACTGGTCAGTGCGGCCAGTCCGGCCAGCAAAGCAACGGTCAATCTGTAAGAAACCATGGTGAATCCTTTCTTCTGAATTTTGTGGAATGCAAGTGTTCCTTCTTACGCTGAATAACAGGTCTGGAAGGTTGGAGCTATATTGATCCTGCACTGTGGGAAGAATGGCTCGCATCGTGTGCGGGGCCGCACACAACTTGGTTTCACGTGAAATCAGGAGCGTGAAATCAGGGGCTTGCATGTATGAAAGCAATATTCATTCTGCCGGGGGCTTTCACAGAACGAATTGTGATGCACCACGGAAATGATCGCGGAAGAGTGCCGGTGGTTACCGGAATGCGGCCACTGGTTCGGGACGACCGGTTTGCAAATCTCACGCAGTGGATTTCAGTCTGAATTCGACTGTCCATCGTCAGTCCGAACGAAGATTGCCCCATTGCCATTTGAGGTTTTGTCTGCGTGATTCGCTAATCCTGCCTGCCTGTGAGCCCGACGCGAAGGTCCATGACATTTGTGTGGGTGGGGCCGGACTTGACTAAACCATCCAGCTGTTCGAAGAATGGGTAAGAATTGTTGACCAGCAGAAAGTCTGCAGGATCCAGCTGAGATGACTGCATTCTTCGAACAAGTTCTGCATCGGCGACTGCGCCAGCCGCATCTGTTGGCCCATCTTCGCCGTCGGTCCCGCCGGAAAGCAGGGCGATGTTCTTCCAATTGTCAGGATCTCGACTTGCGTTGATGGCAGCCAGTACCAGCTCCTGGTTACGTCCGCCCTTGCGGGGCGCACCTGCGGGCAGTGCTTTCAGCTGAACTGTGGGTTCACCACCACTCAGGAGGCAGAATTTACCGTTGGGCGCAGCGTCCCGAATCCCCTGCAAGGCCATTTGGAGGCGATATCCTTCTGATGCGGCATCGCCCTGCTGGTCAAATTCCGGTTCAACCATCTGATAGCCAAGTGCCAGAGCGGCCTTTGAAGACGCTTCAATGGCCGATCGGTTATTTCCAATCACCAGATTGAAGGACCTGGTGCCTCCGGCGGGTGTGTTAATCTCCGGGGGCATGTCCGCCCTCTTCCTGAGATATGCGAGAATCGATGCAGGAGTCGCGGGGGAGTCCCACAGCCCGCGTTGTTTCAGCACAGTGATGGCATCGGCTGCGCTGCTTCGAGTTTCAACGGTTGGGCCTGACGCGATCACGGAAACCGGATCGCCGATGACGTCCGAAATAATCAGAGTAAACAGATGGCCGGCTCGACAGGCTTTGCGGAGGCCTCCACCTTTAACCATGGAGAGATGGGTGCGAACGCAGTTCAGTTCATTGATGTTGGCTCCGCCTGAGGCGAGGAGCCGTGTGACCTGCAGTTTTTCCGCCAGCGAGATTTCCGGGACGGGTTGACACAACAGTGCACTGCCGCCGCCGGAAATCAGGACGATGCAGACATCGTTGTGGTTCAGCGCCGAAACGCGTCGCAGTATTTCTGTGGTGCCATTGACTGCCTGCCTCGTTGGTTCATTGATACCTGCGGGCCTGGCCGGATGCAGATGCACGCGACTTGAATGAATGAGTCCGGTTGTCTGTTCCTTCCTGGGCAGACAGTCTTCCGGTACGTTCACCCAACCGGAAACCTGGATGTTCGGTGGAATGGATGTGAGAGCATCCTGTGCTCCCAGAGCCATCCCGGTACCGGCTTTTCCCGCGCCGACAATTTCGATGCGACCAATTTGCGACAGGGGAAGTTCAGTCTCACCGATCGAGAGAATCTGCGGATTCAGACGAATGGTATTACGAACGAGTTCGGCCGAATCCACAGCTGCGACGCCGGCTGCCCAGATTTCCAAAGCGTCACGTCGGAGGTGCCGTGCGTCCACGATTCTGATTCTGGTCAGGCGCTGGGACGCAGGTGAGAGTACAGCGAAATCACATCATAGAGGTCGGCGGAAATTCGGACTTCGTCGTCGGCGAAGTCGTGGATCCATGTGCGGTCCCAGATAATTGCATCGGCAAGGATTCTGGTGAGTTCTTCCAGGCGAATTGTGACTTCAGGTTCGGCAATTGTGGCCGTATTTTCTTCGTCCGCCCCAACGAATAATCGCAATTTGGGTCGCATCCGCTAATCCTTCAGCTTGACGCTGTTGTGAACTCACATTGCTGGTGGCGTTGCAGAATCCATCGCCCTCCCTGGCATTGGAATCGACCACGAGCAATCCTCCTTTTCCCGTAGCACTGATTATCGGGCCTGGGCGGTCGTGGCCTTCATCGAAAATTCCGATTGTACGAACGACAAGCGCGCAGACTGGCATTTGATTCGTTTTTCCATCCAAACACATCTAAAGTTACGCCCGGCTGCGCGTGCAGTCCCTTCCCCGAACGGGTGATTTCCCGGTATGACCTTGATGACATGGAGCCGCCTTTCCGTGAGTTTGACCATTCAGGACGTCTGGAACGATCGATCACAATTGGAAGCCATTCAGTCTCGCCGATTGGTGGAGATGCTTCAGGCAGTCATTCCCCGCAATCGTTTCTGGACGATCAAGTACGAGGAAGCGGGCGTCGATGTCGCATCGATTCGGGGACTTGCCGATTTGAGTGCGCTTCCATTGGTGGTCAAGCAGGAACTGGTGGACAACCAGACAAGGCTGCCGCCGTACGGTTCAAATCTAAGCTATCCGTCGACTCGCTACACACGGCTGCATCAAACCTCCGGCACGACTGGTCGACCGATGCGGTGGCTGGATACCAAAGACAGTTGGGACTGGATCATGGAATGCTGGCGGCAGATCTACCTGCTGGCCGGACTTCAACCTTACGATCGATTATTTTTCCCGTTTTCGTTCGGGCCGTTCATTGGATTCTGGGCTGCGTTTGAAGGCGCATGTCGTTTGAATAACTTTTGTATTGCCGGCGGCGGAATGACGACTTCGGTAAGGTTGCACGCCTTAATTGAAAACGAAGCCACTGTTGTCTGCTGTACACCTACCTATGCATTAAGAATGGCTGAAGAGGCCGAAAGGCTTGGCATCGATCTGCAGGAAACATCAGTTCGCATGCTCATTGTCGCAGGCGAACCTGGCGGCACGATTCCGGCCACGCGGGAGCGAATTGAGAAAGCCTGGGATGCTCGCGTGATCGATCATTGGGGAATGACGGAAATCGCTTCGCTTGGCATCGAAAGCGAAGATCGCCCCGGTGGTCTCTACTTGCTGGAGACGGAATGTATTGCAGAAATTCTTGATCCGGAAACTCTGCAGCCCGTTCAGAAGGGGCAGGTTGGCGAACTTGTGATCACGAACCTGGGACGAATTGGCAGTCCGTTGATTCGATACAGGACCCGTGATCTTGTCAAAGCGTCTCCGGATGCAGATCCAACAGGACGTCAGCTGACATGGCTTGAGGGCGGAATCCTCGGACGTTCAGACGATATGGTCATCGTTCGGGGAAACAACGTGTTTCCTTCGAGTATCGAGGCTGTCATACGTGAGATTCCACAGGTGGCGGAATTTCGAATTGATGTCAGGACCGTTCGATCGATGAATGAACTGAGCATTTCCATCGAACCCGTCGAAGATGCTGCGATGTCTGTCGATGATCTTACCAGTCAGGTGACATCAGCATTGCGGCAGAGACTGGGGTTCGGCTGCGAAGTGGTCGCCGTCGCCCCGGGGCAACTGCCACGGTTTGAAATGAAGAGTCGGCGACTTTACCGACAGGAGACAGAGGATCCGTCGTCATGAGAAAAGAATTGAACGGCATCCTGATATTCATCGGGATTCTCTGGGTCATCTTTGGCATTGACTTTATTTTGCCCTGGGATTTGAACAGTGAGCTGGGACTGATTCCTCGCACAACACGCGGACTGTGGGGCATCTTGACCATGCCTTTTCTGCACGGCAGCGTGAAACATCTGCTGAGTAACACTGTCCCGCTTGTCGTGTTGCTGATGCTGCTGTTCAGCTCTCGTCCGCATCCTGTTCGCGTTATTATCTGCCTTGTCATCCTGTCTGGCGCAATGCTCTGGCTGGTCGGACGCAGCCACGCACATGTGGGAGCAAGCGGTCTGATTTACGCCCTGATGGCATTCCTGATCACCGCGGGTTTGCTGGAACGCAAGATCGTTCCGATGGCAATCTCTATTCTTGTTGGTGTGCTGTACGGCGGGACTTTGATCTGGGGTGTGCTTCCCAGAACAGATTCGAATATTTCATGGGAAGGGCATTTGCTGGGAGCGGTGGCGGGTGGTGTGTTTGCGTGGGGGACAGTGAAACGAAAGCCACGGAAGAAGAAGTTGACCGGATCTGCAACCACCATCATAGATCAGGGTGTGCCTGCAGCGGTTGAGGCGTCCACTATAGGCGGGACTCCTGATGTGGTACCCGAACCAGACGCTTCCCCGGATTCTGTCAGGGATATACCGAGCACATGACTTGCGATCGGGATGTGAATGATGCCGTTCAATGTTCAGGACCTGCTCACGGAATCTGCCTGGCTGCATGATGTCGATCAGATTCGGCTGATTGAAACGCACATTTCGTGGGTGATTCTGACGGGACAATTCGTCTACAAAATCAAAAAACCGGTCGACGTTGGTTTTGCTGACTTTACAACCTTGCAGTCCCGCAGGCACTTTTGCGAGGAAGAGCTGCGTCTGAATCGAAGACTGGCCCCGGACCTTTATCTGCGCGTCGTACCGGTTTGTCGGTTGGGTGACGGGCAGATAAGGGTTGAGTCGGATCTGAACGCACCATGTGAGTCGTCAACCATCATTGAATACGCCGTCTGCATGCGGCAGTTCGACAATGATCGGCTTTTGATCCGCATGGCAGAGCAGGGGAAGCTCACGTCTGAGATCATAGACGATCTTGGAGAACAGGTCGGACATTTTCACGAGTCGATTGATGTCGCCCCGCCCGATTCTCCGTTTGCGACCGTCGCCGCGGCCGTTGGTCCGCCCATGGAAAACTTCAAGGCTCTGCACCTGCTGTGCCAGGGCGGGGGAACACCGGATGTCGCTGCACTCGAGCAGTGGACAATGAAGGAGGGAGGCAGACTGGCAACGCGATTTCAAAAGCGCGCCATGGACGGGCGAATTCGAGAATGTCACGGAGATATGCATCTTGGCAACATGTTTCTTAATCCCAGCGGCCATGTCACGGTGTTCGATGGTATCGAATTCAATGATGCATTTCGCTGGATCGATGTCGCCTGTGAAGTCGCCTTCACAATGATGGATCTTTACGATCATGGCCAGGCTGCCTGTGCATGGCGTTTTCTTGATCGTTGGTTGCAGATCACCGGAGACTACGACGCGCTTGGGGTGCTTCGCTTCTATCTCGTATATCGAGCCGTGGTTCGATGCAAGGTTGATTTGATACGTGCGCAGCAATCGGGTGTTTCGATCCAGGTCGTGACATCGCTGTGTCGCGAATCGACTCAGTTCCTGAAACTGGCGGAATCGTTTACCCAGCCAGTGAACCCTGCGATCATCATCACATGCGGGCCATCAGGAAGTGGCAAGACCTGGGGCAGCCAGCCTCTTGTTGAGCAACTGGGCTTTGTAAGAATTCGATCTGATGTCGAACGAAAACGTATGGTCGGATTATCAGCTCTTGATACCAGCCAGTCATCAGTTGGGAAGGGCCTCTATTCGTCGCAGTCATCGGAGCGTGTCTACAGATATCTGCTGGAGCTCGCGCAATCGGTGGTTGATTCGGGCTATGGGGTGATTGTCGATGCTACTTTCCTGAAGTCTTCTCAACGCCGGATGTTTCAAGAGTGGGCCATTCAGTGCAATCTGCCGTTCATCATCCTGCAATTTGATGCCAGGCCCGAAACACTGATTGAGCGCGTCCGACAACGTGCGGCGTTCGGACAAGATGCATCTGAAGCAAATGAGCAAGTCATTCAATCACAGTTAGAGCACCGCGATGTACTGACTCCACTGGAACAGTCGCTTGTTATTCAGGGCGGTCAGCAGGAGACTCTTCAGTTGATCCAAGCCCGCCTCGACAGTTTTCAAACGGATATCAAATGAAAAACCAGATTCTGAAGATCAACTGGCCGCAAGCCATCTCTGTCGCTGTCTTAAGTCTGATCGTGAGTCTGCCAACGGCGGCGTCCGCGTCCGATCGACCGAACATTCTGTGGATCGTTGTTGACGATATGTCAGCCAATTTTTCATGTTATGGCGAAGATCTTATCCAGACGCCTGCGGTTGATCAGCTTGCTGCCGAGGGAGTCAGATTTACGAATGCATTTGTCACTGCACCTGTTTGTTCTCCCTGTCGATCAGCATTCATCACCGGGATGTATCAGACCAGCATCGGGGCACACCATCATCGAAGTGGTCGTGGTGAACTTCGAATCCATTTGCCCGAAGGGATCGAAGTTGTTCCCGCGATCTTTCAGCGAGCCGGTTACTACACCTGCATTGGAAATGGTTTGAAGGCGAACAAGCCAGCATCCAGAAAGAAGAAGCCAGGAGCTGGCCTCGGAAAAACCGACTACAACTTCGAATGGGACACCTCGGTCTATGACGACAACGATTGGGAGGGGCGCGGAGCTGACCAGCCATTCTTTATGCAGGTCCAGCTGGCAGGAGGAAAACTTCGTGGCGGAAATTCTACCGCGGCAGCATCGCTTCAGCAGAAGGCGGAAGAAGAGTTTGGTGGGTGTATAGACTCTGAAAGTGTCACTCTGCCTCCCTATTATCCTCGGGATCCTGTCCTGCTGCAGGATTGGGCGGCTTATCTGGATACTGTTCGCTTCACTGATCAGCATGTGGGAAAAGTGATTCAGCGACTGCGCGACGAGGGAATTCTGGATCAAACCCTCATCATCTTTATGACCGATCATGGGATCAGTCACGCTCGTGGTAAACAGTTCTTATACAACGAAGGTACCCATGTGCCGTTTATTGTGCGCGGCCCGGGGATTCCGGCGGGCAGAGTTCGAGATGATTTAATTGAACATATCGACATGGCTGCAATTTCGCTCGGTGCGGCAGGGCTTGATGTGCCCGCGTGGATGCAGGGGCAGGACGTGTTCTCAACGGAATATCAGACTCGGACTGCAGTATTTGCAGCACGCGATCGTTGTGACGAAACCGTCGACTACATTCGCAGCGTGCGGACAAATGATTATCTCTACATTCGAAACTTTCTGCCGCAAAGACCACATCTGCAGCCGAATGCGTACAAGGATGGTAAGTCCATCATCCAGACCCTGCGCCGCTTGCACAGCAACGGTGAACTGAGTGAATTGTCAGAGCGTCTTCTTTTTTCAGAAGAACGCCCGGTGGAGGAACTCTATGCCTGGAAGCAGGATCGCTGGAATCTCATCAATCTGGCAGGCAGCCCGATGCACGCAGATGCGCTGAAGAATCTTCGAGAGCGTCTCGAACAGTGGCAGATGGACACCAACGATCACGGCCCGGAATCCATGGCCATGTATGACAGTGATATGTCTGTCTACACCACGGCCCGCGTTGCAAAGGGACTGAATCAGAATTCGAATGAAGAGGACATCACCCTGAAAAACATTCGATTAATGAAGAAGTGGGCGAGCGAAGGGAAGTGAGCTGAAACCCGCGATCCGAACGGAATCAGCGTGAATTGATGCGTGTGATGGGCACAAAAGTGCACGCGGATACCGGAAAACTGGTTGCCGCGCGATCCTTCGCGCGAATCCATCTTGAGCCATTTCGCGTATGCTCCGTAAACTGCCCGGCCGATACTGGAGAAATTCCCGGTTGGAACTGACTGAAGCCCTTGCATGACCACTCGCGCCATACGAATGATCCGCCATATCCTGGCGGCGATTCTGCTCATTGCCAGCGCTGGAGCTGGGGCCGAGTTGTATCTGCGTCGGCAGATGCCGGACACTCCGTCGTGGGTCTGCAGTGGCAGTAGCTGTGCGATGCAGCCGCTGCTCATTCCATCAGAAACGCACCACCACCTACTTCGTCCTGGCGCTGAGAAGTCGATCACGGTGAACGGGAATCGGGTTCGTTATCAGATTAATTCGCTGGGAACCCGTGGAACAGAAGTGACGGTGCCGAAACCGGCGGGGACTTTTCGAATTCTTGTACTGGGAGACGAAACGGTCTTTGGGCCGCGTTTACCTCAGGAATCAACGCTTCCCGGACAAATTCAGAAACTACTCTCCGGGACGACTTCGGCGCATGTCGAAGTCGTCAACGGTGGTGTTCCGGGGTATTGCCCGCTTCTTGGGTGGCTTGCGTACGAATATCGTTTGAAGGAACTTGATCCGGATCTGATCGTGCTGCACTTTGATATGACAGACGTCGCTGATGACGCGAGATACCGTAGTTTGTATGTGGAGACAGCCGGGCAACCGCCAGTGTGTCTGCATGAATCGCTGATGAACCCGAATACGATACCTCGTGTCGATGGCGTACTTCAGACCATCCGGAATTCGGCCGTTGTATCATTAATGCTGGAGAAGACACGCGACTACCTACGGACATCCTCGGCAGTGGCAGCGGATTTGCCGACCTGCTCCAGTCCAATTGCGTGGGCTCTTGATAATCCTCCTGATGTTCGTATTCAGGTGCGCCATGCCTTGAGTGTTCTGGTGCATTTGAAGAAGGCTCTGGCTGGCACGGACACACAATTGCTGGTCACAACTTGTCCGAGTGTCTGGCAGGTTGTGCCCGGTAGTGAACACATCGGATGTGCATCCATGTGTCAGCTGAACGGTTCGACGCCGCTGACGAGCCGACTTCCGTTTGATGTGCTTGCTGCCTATTGCGAGCAGCAGGGCATCCGTTTTCTGGATGCGTCTGCGTCGTTTCTTCAATCGCAGACACCGGAAGTTTTGTTCTGGATGGACGATGGTGCTTTGGGGCCTGCCGGCACAACACTTTACGCAAGGTCGATTGCCGCATATCTCGTGCAATCCCCGCCGCGAACCTGGAATCAGGATCCTGGTCGGCTCAGTCGTGCCCGGTAGAAACAAGCGACCGTTTCGCCTATACACACTGTGTCGAGTCGTGCATTCCTGAAGTTTGGTGGTGAGAACTGATCGTCCACAACAGCAAAAGGTTGTTCATCATGTCCCGAGCATTTGAAGATGCCAGCCGTTATTTTGACGAAGCAGCGTCGGTGATGGATCTGTCGCAAAACATGAAAACACTGCTGTTGACCCCCGAAAGAGAGGTCAAAGTGCAGGTTGCAATGAAGCTTGATAATGGGGATATCGCGACCTTTGTGGGCTACCGCATCCAGCACAACAGTGCAAGAGGGCCGATGAAGGGCGGGCTTCGGTACCATCATGAGGTGAATGCTGATGAAGTTCTTGCGCTGGCTTCGCTGATGACCTGGAAAACGGCTGTCGTCAATCTTCCATATGGCGGCGCGAAGGGCGGTATCTGTGTTCGTCCGAAGGATCTATCGACGGATGAACTCGAACGCCTGACCAGAAAATTTGTGGACGTTACGCACGATGTGATCGGGCCGGATAAGGATATTCCGGCACCGGATATGGGGTCCAACGCTCAGGTGATGGCGTGGATCATGAATCAATACGAAAAATATCATGGCTTCAATCCGGCATGTGTGACGGGAAAGCCGACAGAGTTGCACGGTGCTGATGGCCGCGAAGAGGCAACGGGACGCGGAGTTGGAATTGTCACGCAGGCCCTGCTTCGGAAATTCGGACGTTCGCTGGAGAACGCGACGATAGCGATTCAGGGATTTGGCAATGTTGGTACGTTTACTGCGGAGTATCTGCACGGAGGTGGAGGTAAAGTCGTTTCCATCTCTGATGTGAGTGGCGGTATTCAGAATAAAAACGGCATTGATATTGCTGCAGCCCTGGCTCATGTTCGACAAAAGGGCAGTCTGGCTGGTTTTGATGGAGGGGAATCCATCAGCAACGAGCAGCTTCTTGAACTGGACGTGGATGTGTTAATTCCAGCAGCCCTGGGCGGTGTCATTACCGCTGAAAATGCGAACAACATCAAGGCGAGATACATTGTCGAGGCGGCGAACGGACCAGTGACTCCGGAAGCAGATATGATTTTCCGCCAGCGGGAAGTGGTGGTCTTACCGGACATTCTGGCAAATGCCGGAGGGGTCACGGTCAGCTATTTTGAATGGGTCCAGAATCAGCAGTACTTCCGCTGGGATCTGAGCCGCGTGCGTGAAGAACTTGAAAAAACCATGACGGCCAGCTTCAACAAAGTGTGGACGATCGCACAGGAAAAGAAGATTCCGTTACGGACAGCCGCATACCTGGTTGGTATTGGTCGTGTCGGCCGGGCAACCGTGCTGGGAGGAATTTGAGAACATTATGATGACGCCATCCAGTCTTCGACAGTTGCCATTGTTCAATGGCATCTCCGAATCCGAAGCGACGCTGATTACTTCTGATATGACAACGATGAAGTTCGACGCCGGTGCAACGATTCTTCATGAAGGGAAGTCAATTCAGGCCCTGTGGATAATCCTGCAGGGCAGCTGTCGAGTGATCCGAACAGCCTCCGATCGCAGCGAACGCGTTCTGGACGAATTACGCACGGGGGATACATTCGGCGAGATGTCATTCGTACGCAGTGCACCACATTCAGCAACCGTTCGTGCAGTCTCTGAAGTGGCCGTCTGCACCTGGACACGGGAAGATTTTCTGAAACTTGCCGAATCGCATCCGACAGCTTCTTTCCGGATTGTCAGTCATATTGCAGCAGTGCTGTCTGATCGCCTGCGCCGGATGGACGAATGGATTTGTGAATTCGTTGAAAATCATGAACAACCGCACCGCCAGAACGAATGGCAGAATTTTCGTTCGGTCGTCTATTCCAACTGGAACCTCTGAATTATGAGTTCATTGCAGGAGTACACTCAGGCTGTCGCAACAAACGCTCGCAAAGCCGCAACTGCACTGGCGGAAGTCACGGGTCGGGATCGACATCAGTGGCTGTTGACCGTTGCCGAAGAGCTGGTCAGGCGAACGGAAGACATTGTAACCGCCAATGAAAAAGATCTCGCACAGGGCAGGGCCGATGGGCTCAGTGATGCAATGCTGGATCGACTTCGACTAACTCCCGATCGACTGCAGTCGCTGGCAGACGCGGTGCTTCAGATTGCTGCGTTACCGGACCCTGTTGGCGAGGTGATCGAAGGCGGAAGGCGTCCGAATGGTCTGCAGATTGAAAAGATCCGTGTTCCGCTTGGTGTTGTCTTTTTCATCTACGAATCGCGTCCCAACGTTACAATTGATGCGGCTGCCATTTGCGTGAAGGCTGGCAACGCGGTCATCCTGCGTGGCGGCAAAGAAGCATTTCACAGTAATCAGGCTCTTCAGCAGGTCCTGCTGGATTGCCTGAAGAAGGCGGGGTTGCCTGAACATGCCGTTCAGCTTGTCTCCACGACGGACCGTGAAGCCGTGGGGCAGTTTCTGAAAATGGGGCAACTGATAGACGTCACGATTCCCCGGGGCGGACGATCACTGATTGAACGCGTCACCGCCGAAGCCACGATGCCGGTCATCAAGCATTTCGATGGCATTTGTCACGTTTATCTGGATGCATCTGCAGATGTGCAGATGTCCGTCGATATTACGACTAACAGTAAGTGCCAGCGACCAGGTGTCTGCAATGCCGCCGAAACACTGCTGATCCACAGGGATGCGGTGGAGGGAGTCATGCCCGCCGTCGTGAAAGCTCTGCAGGATCGTGGTGTGGAACTGCGATGTTGCGAACGCAGCCAGCCACTTGTAGCCGGGGCAGTTGCTGCGACGGACGAAGACTATTCGACGGAGTATCTGGCGCTGATTCTGTCAGTAAAGATCGTTGATTCCCTCGATGAAGCGGTCGAACATATTCGACGTTTTGGGTCGGGACACACCGAAGCTATCGTGACCAGTGACCTGAATGCAGCTCAGGCGTTTGAGCGAAAGGTGGATTCATCAGCCGTCATGATCAATGCCAGTACGCGATTTAACGACGGTGGCGAATTTGGTCTGGGGGCAGAAATCGGCATCAGTACCGATCGCTTTCACGCCCGCGGCCCCTGTGGACTTCGGGAAATCACAAGCTACAAGTACGTCGTTCGCGGGACCGGGCAGGTCCGATAGACGGTCACCGAACAAGGCCGACACAAACATGGCGTCAAACGGCGAATTTCAGTCGGCTGGTGATCAGACGTGTCAGCATTTCTTGAGGAATTCCTTTGTGACGGCTTCCTTTGGATCTTCAAAAATCTGTTCGGGCGAACCTGACTCCGCGATCCGACCTGCATGCAGAATGTGAATTCGGTGAGCGACGGTTCGTGCAAACGTCATCGCGTGGGTGACCACGATCATGCGCTGACCTGTGGCTGCAAGGTCTGTCATCACAGCAGTGACTTCGGCCGTGGTTTGCGGATCGAGCGCGCTGGTGGGTTCATCGAAAAGAATGGCCTCGGGATTCATGGCCAGTGTTCGGGCGATTGCGACACGTTGCTGCTGCCCTCCCGAAAGTGAGGTTGGGCGTGCATCCGCTTTCGCCAGCATTCCCACTCGGCCCAGCAGATGGCGAGCGTTTGAAATTGCCTGTTCACGCGGTTGCTTCAACACTTGAATGGGCGCTTCGATCACGTTTTCAAGAACGGTCCGATGCGGAAACAGATTAAACTGCTGGAACACCATTCCAACGCGTTTCCGAATTTCTTTCAGCGCGAATTCGCGGGTTGGCCCCGGGGCGGCATGCAGCGTGATTTCACCCACACGAATAGTACCACTGTCGAAGGATTCGAGTCCGTTGATTGTGCGCAGAAGCGTGCTTTTGCCACCCCCCGATGGACCCAGAAGCACGCAGACTTCGCCTTCCGCCACATTCAGAGTCACCCCGCGAAGTACCTCCTGCTGCTGATAGCGTTTGGTAATGTTGTTCAGTTCGATCATCCGCGTTTCTCCTGGCCAAGCTGTTTTTCGAGTCGACTGGTCAGAACGGATAACGGATAGCTCATCGCCAGATAAAGGAGTGCGGTCAATAGACCCAGTTCAACGATGGCTCCTGCGCTGCGTGCCTGAATGTAATACTGCTTTGAAAGCTCCACCACAGTGATAACACTGCAGACAGCGGTATCCTTGAATAAGGCGATAAAATCGTTTGTCATGGGAGGCAGGCACAGGCGTGTCGCCTGCGGAATAATGATTCGCCGTAGCGCAAGTGACTGCGACATGCCAAGAGACAGGGCTGCTTCCATCTGGCCTCTTGGAATAGACTGAATTCCGCCTCGATAAATCTCTGCTTCATAGGCGGAATAGTTAATGGCCAGCCCCGCGACTGCCGCTGAAAATGCGTTGATGCTCAGTCCGGAGCCGGGCAACAGCATGTCCAGAAGTTTGGGTACGAGGAAATAGATGAGATACAACTGAAGAACCAGCGGCGTTCCGCGCACCAGCTCAACATACATTGTCGCCGGAACGCGCAGGTACCAGGGGCCATACAATCGAGCCAGTGCCATCAGAAGTCCTGTCAGTACGGCAAGTGGCATGGCAGTGACTGAAAGAAGAACCGTCATGCCGGCGGATTCGACCAGCAGTCCACCACGATCTCGAATGACCTGCCAGCCGCCACTTTGCTGAAACGATTCCTGTTCTTCTGCTTCGGGATCTTTGCCGGTGTCATCAACAGAAGGGACGAAGAAACTGCCGGCAGAATCGACCTCCAGACCTCGCATCGACTGCGTTTCGTTCCAGATGCGATACTTCGAAAAGATGCGTCGCAAGGTTCCGTCCTGAAGTGCCTGAACGATCACTTGATTTACAGCCTTCAGCAGGTCCGTATCTGACTTCCGAGTCAGCGCGACGTAGTATCCTCGACCCACCGGGGCTCCGACCGGCTGCAGGTCAGCGAAGCCATCCGCATAGAACATCCAGATGGGAAGATCCTGCAGATTCGCATCGATGGAACTCAGCCCCAGTTCTGTTGCTTCCATTGCATCAGTGACACCTTCGAAAAGAGCGATGTCAACGCGATCCCCGGCGAACTGCTCAATAAAATCCTGAGCGGCAGCCCCTCCCAGAACGGACACCTTTCGTTTTCTGCCATTGTAAGGCTTTAGTAAATCGTCCCAGGATTTCAGGCTGGTATCGGACTTTCTGCCGAGCAGTTGCAGTTCATAAATGTAATAGGGAACTGAAGTTCCATAGCGGGCCGATCGGCTGCGCGTCCATTCGAATCCATTCAGAACAATATCGATGTCTCCGCGGTCCATGAGATCGGGAAGTTTGTCCCACTGTCCCTGAGCAAACTGTGCCTGGACACCAAGGTGTTTGGCGATCAGATCGGCCAGTTCCACTTCAAACCCCTGAAGCTGAGTCGGGTCATCCGGTTTCGGATAGACAAAAGGCCCGCCACCCTCCTGATCAGCGCCCCAGATCAGAGTTCCTCGCTGAAGAACGCGTTGCAGCCCTTCATCTGACTTTGCTGGCTGAAGCTGCGTGACGCACCAGCAAGTGAAAACCGCAATCGTGCCAACATGCTTCCATCTGCGACTCAGATGCGAAATGATGCCCCTCAAGCTGCAGGCTCGACAAAAATCATTGAACCGCCGTAATGTTCGTGCGGTAAAACGGCTGCCTTTTTTCATCCAGCCCTCTTTCTGGCATTGTGGGAGAATTCAGCGGAAACAACAGACTCAAATGGTTTTTCAGCGGGAGCCTCACCGGTATCCCGGAAATGTATCCATCCCACAATCCGTTGATCCAGCTTGTACGAATGGGAATATCCGGAGATGGCAAAGTCGATTCCGTCGGGATTCCCGGTTGTCTGCATGATTCTCATTCGTGTTGGGTTTGATATGATCGGCGCTCCGTCGCAGGCGAGAATGCGGATGGGCTTCTTCTCAATTCAGTGAAATCAACGGCTTAAAGCGGCCGGAGCGAATATTGATGTCGGATAACTCAAGCGAAATCTCATCGCAGTCAGTCGATTTGCTGTCACATGCCTATTCGCAGCTCAAAGAGCAGATCAGCAAGATCATTGTTGGCCAGGATGACGTCGTGGAGCAGTTGCTGATTGCCCTGTTCAGTCAGGGGCACTGTCTGCTGGAAGGCGTTCCGGGACTCGCGAAGACTCTGATGATCAGCACTCTGGCACGCAGTCTTTCAATGACGTTTTCCCGTATTCAGTTTACGCCGGACCTGATGCCGGCGGATATTACCGGGACGGATGTGCTGCAGGAGAATCGCAGTACAGGTCAGCGAGAGTTTCGCTTTATTCAGGGGCCGCTGTTTCACAATGTCGTACTGGCGGATGAAATCAATCGTACGCCGCCCAAGAC
>JAGQQE010000468.1 GCA_020426345.1 Planctomycetaceae bacterium | reverse complement strand
CTGCGGATGCCCCGGAGATCGTCGGCGCGTTCTTCGGGAGCTTCGTTTTCCGGGGGGCGTGAACTTCCAGGAGGAGAGCCAGTTACGCAATACCATCGGCGGGCCTTACAGCGGTTTACTTTTTATTGTGGTCACTGTCGCGGAGAAAATCACGGAAAAACCATCGACTTTCTCGCGACGGAAAACAGCAACATGCTCTGATTCACTCTGAGGGCAGAACGAGAGCGTTACAGTGGCTAGTTGAGAATAACAGGCGGAGCGGAGTGTCGAACAGCAGAAAAACCGCTTCCAAATCCAAAACCGGCGGCAGAATCCATAAAATCAGCCCTCAGCGAACATTCCGCGAAAAACTGATTCGCTCCCCCACGTTGAAATCAAAAGCCGGTGAATGTGGGGGGGATGTTGAACGTATGCCCGCCGCTGTTTGTGAGCGTGTTATTTCCAGAACCTCCATTGAAGGTGGCCGTGCCTAGAACATTCAGCCCATTGATCGACAGGAAGTCATCTCCGCCGAGCATGCTCACGGAGAGATTCGAGTTGAACTTCACCTGATTTCCGCCGATTTGCAAAAGAGCAAAATTGTCGACGCCGTTTCCGCCGACGAAGGAGGCATCCCCTGTCACGAGGCTGGAGGAACCTGTGCCGATCGTCTCAACCGTGATGTAATTGGTTCCACCACCCAAATGGACATCTAGCAGACCGCTCACAGTAACCCCGCTGTTCATACCGATGGCCTGAATGTTGAAGGAATCCTCTCCGAAACTTCCGTCGTAGCTGACTCCTCCCCCCACGGAAACGGTTGCTCCGGTCCCGACCGGTTGCAGGTACGTAGTATTGGATCCATCCCCCAGTTGAGTCGTCAGTTTTCCACCGATTTCAGCTTTTGAACTGGTCCCGATCGGTTGCAGATAGACGCCATTATCCCCATGGCCTCCGGTAAAAGTGACATCACCATCGACTTTGGCAATGCCGGAAGCGCTAACGGGCTGCAAATAAAGGTAACCGTCATTATCACCCGCGTTCACATTCAGGTTCCCTACCACTTCGACCAGGGTATTGGTCGAGTTCGGTGACAGAAACACTGAGTCAATCCCACCCCCACCCGAATAGGTCACATCGTTGTGAGCTACGACCTTGCTGCCGTCGCTGTTGGCCTGCAGAAACAGACTGTTATTCCCGGAACCTGCTTTGAACGTGACTGACCCGGTCGGTTCCACGCGGGCGTTGATGGACTGGGCCTGGAAAAACAGTGAGTCCGTGTCGCTTCCCCCCGTGTAACTGGTTGTTCCGGAAACCAGCAATGCGGAATTCGCTCCGTTCGCCTGCAGCAGGACTCCGCTTGTCCCGCCATGCAAAACTGCTTTGAGATTTCCCGAGAAGCTGACCAGACTGCCGGCGCCGTTCGCCTGGATCAATACGGAATCAATATCGTTTCCCCCCTTCACGGACACGTCCCCACCGACGAGGATCTGTGCAGTGTTCTCAGCCTGCATCAAAAGGGAATTGGTACCTGAGCCTTGGCTGACCGTCAATCGATCCGGAATCGAGAAATGTTTCGTCCCGTCGGCAAACATGTAGACGTTATCATCGCCGTTCCCCATCTTGATCGTCATGTCATCCGTCACACCGGAAAGGGTGACGTTGGCCAGCCCGTTCACGGTAGTCCCTGAACCGGTGATTTTGAATTCCCCCGGGGTCCCGGTGTATTCAATCCTGATCGCGTTGCTCTCGGAATCCCCCCGAATGACCAGATCTCCATGCACGACTTTCGCCGTCACGTTCCCGGTCAGCAGACAACGGGCTTCCAGAGTTTCGAGTGGAATGGATTCAAAAGCGGAAAGTGAACGACAACCGACAGATCTGCGGCGTGCCATGATCGATCTCAGGAGATGCAGTGGGCGGCTCCAGCAACTGAAGCCAGATAGCAATCAGTTTAGCCACGAGATTTCAGCGTTGTCAAAACGCAAATCTATTAGGGGAGAAACCAGCCCCGAAACCTCCGGCGGCTGGAACCCGGCAAACGCTCGGGAGCCACTGGTAGCCGACGGGCAACCAGCGTGAGTTGGACAAACGCTAGCCCCGATTCCCGCAGGATAGCACGGTTTGCCGGTACTCCGGCTACTTCTGTGCGACAGTATAAAAGCCGAGTGAAGCGGTCAAATTACGCCACAGCACAGTGCGACACAATCACAAGGCTTGCGATTCGCCGTGCGATGTCGATCGTTCGCTTATTGCCGGTGACTTGCCGTGTCACGTAAGTCCCTTCCATGATCAGGCAGAGTTCCTGAGCGAGCGTGAGAGGGTCATCCGCCCCTGCTTCCGCGGCGAGCGTATGCAATATGTTTTCGATTGCCTTTTTGTTAGCCGAAGCCGCCACGTGGGCCGGTTCGTGCGGCAGCGGAAACTCCATCGCGGCGTTCACGAAAATGCAGCCTTGAAAATCATCCGAAGCGATGATGTGATCGACAACGTCGAGCACGGCATGCAGCCGGCCGATCGGGGAGGGACCGCCTCGCTCGTGAATCATCGTTCGGAAGGTCTCTTGCAGCCACACGTTCTGCATCTCGAGTGCCTCCAGCATCAAGTCGTCCTTGCTCTCGAAGTGCTTGTAGAACGCCGTCTTGCTGATTCCGACATCGGCAATGATCTGGTCGATGCCGACGCTGCGAAATCCGTCGCGGTAGAAACGACGAATCGCTGCCTGGACAAGCCGCTGACGAGTTGGGGTGTTCATGGTACGTGAAGCTCTTCAGGCCGGGTGTACTCGAAGTCAACCCGAAAGTGTACCACAAGTAAACTTTCACAAATCCCGAATTGGGTAACAATCCCATTAGTCGACACTAGCTGATTCGAGCGAAGCGTCATTGGTTACCTGGATCCAGTCACTTTTGGGAAAGGAAGTATTATGAAGCGGTCACTTTTCTTTGTCTATGGGGTCGCCTGTCACCTGCTGTTTCTCGCGTTATTTGTCTACATGGCCGGCTTTGTAGGCAATTTTCTCGTCCCCAAATCGATCGACTCGGCCCCAGCAGGTCCGGTCGGCGAGGCAGTGTTAGTCAACCTCCTGCTGCTCGCATTGTTTGCAGTCCAGCACTCGGTCATGGCCCGGCCTGCGTTTAAGAGGGTCTGGACCCGAATCGTACCGCAGCCCATCGAACGAAGCACTTACGTCCTGTTTTCGTGCCTGGTGACCGTCGTGCTGATGTGGCAGTGGCGAACCATCGACGTCATGCTTTGGGACTTCCGGGCACCAGTACTGCGAACCCTCTTCTGGATCCTGTTTGCCGCGGGCTGGATGCTCGTACCGGGCGTGACCCTGCTCATCAACCATTTTGAACTCTTTGGTACGCGTCAGGTTTGGCTTTACCTGAGGGGCAAGGATTACACTGCTCTACCATTTCGGGAACCCTCGGTATACAAGCACGTTCGGCATCCGTTGTACATCGGTTGGGCTATTGCCTTTTGGGCGACACCGACGATGACCGTCGGCCATCTGCTCTTTTCGGGAGTGCTGACTCTCTACATGGCACTGGCGGCCGTGATCGAAGAAAGAGATTTAGTGTCGCATTTTGGACAGCAGTATGAAGACTATCGACGGCGAGTTCCCATGTTCGTGCCACGTCTGAAACCGGTCGCCGCGATTGGGATTAACAAGATCGAACAAAGCGTATCCGTGGCGCCGCAGCCTGTAACGGAGGCTTGACATGCTTGAAATTCGGATCGTCTGGAATTCCATGCGGATCTGAATCGGCAGTATTGGACATTGACTGTTCCGCTGGTTGCCCTGATTCTGAACCCAGGGGGCCACTGGTAGCCGACGGGCAACCAGCGTGAATCGACCTATGATCTTCCAGACTTCCCCCATTCGTTCAAAACAATTCCGAAGCGAGAGGATCTGGGGATCAGTTTGCGGATCAATTGCCATTGCTCATTCGGGAAATCACCGGGATACTGTATTCTTCAACACGGCTGCGGCTCCTTCCTTGGAATTGCAGGAGCTCACAAGTGAGCCAAACCCGTTTTCTCAATTCAAGGCATTTTCAAAACACGTTCCAAGACTGGATAGTCTCCGATCAATGCTGCCAACCGGAGCGGTGGTTGGCGAATTTTCTGAATTCCAACACGGTGACCGCCCCCCTGTTACCTCGGT
>JAGQQE010000467.1 GCA_020426345.1 Planctomycetaceae bacterium | reverse complement strand
TCAGGATGCGAAGAGACCATTGCCGGACCCATTTAAGGTTGCCCAGTCAGGTTCTGATCAGTCAACTTCTGAGCGGTCAACTTCTGTTCAGTCGGGCGCTGATCGGGCGAATGCTGCAGGGACGGACACGAGTTCAAGGACCATCAACAGCGACTCGTCAAAAGGAAGTCGTTTTGGAGTGGACGATATTTTGAACACAGGGACGCAATTCTTTACGGAAGACGTGTCGCCGCCAGCCCGGACGTTTTCCGGCGACACCAGTCGGAATTCGGTTCCATCGGTCTCCCCAACTCAGAAAATTGCAGAGCGTCTGGAATCCACGATTTTTGGGGCAGGGCCGGGAAGCACCTCCGGAGAAGTTCCGACCAGTTCGAGCCGTGCTCCCGTGTCTCCCTTCGAAGACATTTCCGCAGAACTGGAAAGCAGAGCTCGTTCTGCTTTGAACCGAGCTGAGACATCGTTGGGTGAAACCGGATCGAAAGCAATGGAATCCATTACGTCGGACTCAGGGCAATTCATTCGGGACCGACTTCCGGATTCCGTGCGGTCCGCCTTCCCCGCCACCCCTTCGACATTGGGGACGTCCGGAAATTCAGCCGGGGCGGGATCGATGTTGTCAGAGGATACCCTGAAGTCGCTTCGCGAGAAGTTCGACCCGTTTGTTGACTAGATGGCGAACGATGTCGTTCTCGGCAGTGAGTCGCTGTCCGGCGAAAGAATCGGCTGAGTGTGTTGCTGATTTTGAACGGGGTGATGCAGCAAGCCTGATTTCGAACCGTATAGCGCGGCGAGGTTGATTCGTCGGTCGTTATCAATAACTTACCGCTCACAGAAGCCCGGCTCTTGCAGGACCGGGCTTCCTGACTTTTGGGGTGGACGGTTCTGGTACGCGGTATCGGCCAGTCATCACGAGAGTCCCGACTATCACGTGTTCAGCTCTGCGTCTTCCAAACGGATCCATGCGGTCCGTCATAAATCTGATCCCTACTATGACCCCCGCTCCATTTAACTGGCGTCCGTTTCTTTCTGATCAGCGAATTGGAGGCTCGGCATCAACAGCTTCCAGTACCGAAACACTTCGATCGGAGTTTCATCGGGACTATGATCGCATCATCTTTTCCAGCGCGTTTCGTCGATTGAGCGACAAAACGCAGGTCGTGCCGTTCCCGCAGTCCGATTACACACGGCGCCGATTGACCCACAGCCTGGAAGTCTCGTGTGTCGGGCGTTCTTTGGCGACAGAAATCTACAGCCACAGGGATTCAGGCATCTCGTCGGTTGTGTCGCAGGGCGATTTCGAAGCTATTGTCGCGACAGCCTGCCTTGCACACGACATCGGCAATCCTCCGTTCGGTCATTTTGGCGAACGAGCCATTCAGGACTGGGCCACAGAGTTCTTCTCACAGAACAAGCTGGGCTGGGAACTGGCTGGCCAAATGACCGAAGGCCAGCGAGCCGATCTGACCGCTTTCGAAGGTAATGCCCAGAGCTTTCGCGTGTTGACTCGCCTGCAGATGAGCAATCGCGTGGGCGGAATGCGTTTGACCGCTGCAACTCTGGGCGCTTTGATCAAGTACCCGCGACCAAGCTTCATTGGAAATCAGCCTGCCAGATATCGGAAGCATGGATGTTTTGAAGACGACCGAGCGCTCTTTGACGCTGTCTTTTCAGTGGCCGGACGCACAGCAGGTCCCTCCGGCGAATTCAGCCGCCATCCACTCGCCTGGCTGACCGAGGCGGCCGACGATATCTGCTACGTTGTTGTGGATCTTGAAGATGGATGGAAGGCCGGACTGGTTTCGCTGGATGATGCCGTCCGCATACTGGATGCCATCGGCAAACCGTCATGGGATGCCAGCGGATTGCCGGATGAAGATCGACTTGCAATGGCCCGCGCGCTGGCCATCAGCCAGCTTGTGCAGGAATGCTCTGTTGTCTTCCAGCAGCACATGGCAGAAATCCTGGACGGCACCTTCGAAGGGGCTTTGATCGACTATTGCCCTTCCGGAGAACCCTACAACGAAGCCAGGACGCTTGTTTGCCGTCAGGTCTTTCAAAGTACCCGGGTGCTGGAGATGGAAGCTGCCGGTTACAGAGCCATTCAGGGTCTGCTGAATATGCTTGTGCCTGCCGTACTTTCGTCCGCCCCCAATCGATTTCAAAGGCACTTGATTCAACTGACCGGCGTGCGTGTTGCCGGAGAAATGTCTGACTACCAAAAACTGCTGGCCTGCACAGACAACGTCTCGGGCATGACCGACCGGTATTGCGTCGAGCAGTTTCAGAAACTGTCTGGTTTCGGTGCCATTTAACTTAACGGCCTGTGGAAAACGGGACTGGCTCGAGCAGGAGACCTGAAAACACGATGGTTTCCAGTCGTCCTTCCTGCCTGTCCCGGTTTTCAACGGACAGTTAACGGGGCCGCACACTTGGTATTCTTGTACGGTCGTGATCGATATCATTCGCCAGTACCGCGAATTAACGCTCGTCGATTTCATCGCCCTCCATCGCCGCAACGACTCACATCCGTCAGCCGTCATCATGCACGCAACCGAATTCATCAATTCGAAGAAAGCATTCGAACACGTCCCCGTGGTCGTACTCTTCGGAAGTGAGCGATTTCTGAAACTCGAAGCGCTCAGGCGAATTCCCGGCTGCGGTGGCGACGGCAGCGATGACGAACTTTCTCTGACAAAACTCAATGGCAGTGATGTTGAATTTCGCGATGTGGTCACCGAGCTGAAAACCGTTTCAATGTTCGGCGATCAGCGTATCGTGCTGATTGAAGATGCAGACGAGTTTGTCAGTAATCACCGAGCGGCTCTGGAGAAATACGTCGCCCATCCATCCCGGTCGTCACTGCTGATTCTGGATGTGAAATCGTGGCAGAAAACCACCAAGTTGTATAAGGCTGTTGCTGCCGTCGGTCTCGCACTGGAATGCGGTCAGCTCAAGGGGGCTGCCCTGATCAGCTGGCTGCAGCGACTGGCAAAAGATGAACACGGAAAGGTACTGGAAAAGGATGCTGCGTCGCTGATGATTCAGCTGGCTGGCGACAGTATGGGCTTGCTGCAGCAGGAAGTCGCAAAGGTAGCCGCACTGGTGGGTGAAACAGAACAGATGAACACGGACGATGTCAGTCGAGTTGTTGGTGGATGGCGTCTGGAAACGACATGGGTCATGCTGGATGCCGTGCGCGACAACAACATGTCCAGAGCCATCGAAGCTCTTGAGAAACTGCTGCAGGCCGGTGATGCACCTCAGAAAATTCTGGGTGGCACAACATTTACGTTTCGGAAGCTAGGGCAGGCCACGGAACTCGCGCGCACCGGCACAGCGCTGCCGGATGCACTTCGCAGTTCCGGTGTCATGCCTTTCGCTGTGGGGGACTTCGAACGCTACATGCGCCGAGTCGGTTTTGAAAAAGCGAGCCGCATTCTGCAATGGCTCTGCGAAGCGGATCACGACATGAAGGGTGGCAGCCGTGTCGACCCAAAAATCCTGCTGGAACGCCTCTTCGTCCGCCTTTCCGGCAACTGACTTCTGCCGACTGACTTCTGCCGACTGACTTCTGGCGACTGACTTCCGGCGACTGACTTCCGGCGACTGACTTCTGCCGACTGACTTCTGCCGACTGACTTCCGCCAACTAATTTCGGAGGGGTCATCCATTGGATGAACCCAAGGAAATGCAGAAACACAGTGCCAACGGCCCGTTGAAGAACTGGCGACAGGCTCCCCCCCGGCGCCAGCTGTCCATTGAAAAACCGGGACAGGCAGACGTGAGGACTGGAAACCATCGTGTTTTCAGGTGTCCTGCTCGAGCCAGTCCCGTTTTTCAACCGGCTTTTAGCAAGAGAGGTCCTCACGGGTCACCGCTGCTTTGCTGCCACCGTCGGATTACTGCTCCCAACGGGCCACGCTCAGCAACGCTTGTTAAGGGACAAAGGCGAATTCAGGACAGTTCAGCAAAACCCAGAGAGCGTCTTCTGCTCGCAGTCGCCATTCCGTCTTCAAACGAACGGATGGCGGATCGCCGGCCCGAACGACCGCTTCGATCTGTTGTTTGATTTCGGTCGCATGAGGGTGAAGGTGATTCGACCAGCTGATCGGGTCGCGAATGACTTTCGGCTGCTCCGGAACCACGGCATC
>JAGQQE010000466.1 GCA_020426345.1 Planctomycetaceae bacterium | reverse complement strand
GGAACACTCACCACAGAAGCAATCAGCGCGACCATCATGGTGCCACTCAGGAGCGGAAGTATTCCGAAGTGCCCCGGAAGTGGCCGGGCGGTATTGTCTGCCCAATCGGCTTCAGCAGAATGGCTGCCGGAAGCAGCGCTTCGCTCTTCCGGCTTCCACTTTGTGTCCGTCAGAAATTCAGTGACAGAAACCTCTTCGAAAAAAGCCGTTCGCTTACCCGGTGAGTAAACAGCGTTGCCCATCAGAACAATGATGATCCCTACCGTGGTCAGCACAGAGATGCCAGCGCAGTTGAACAGCATGCCATGAATAAACTTTTCGTGGCGGTTACTGTCGCGTTTTGCGACGAATCTCGATTTGATTTCTGTCGAATCTGACATGGATGCCCCAGTGACTGTTGTTCGACGCGTCTATTTCGCGATTGCTTCTTCGAACCGAGCCTTTGTGGTGGCCAGTTCGGCTTCGCTGAGAGAGACATAACCCGCGTCGGCCACCATCGCCTGACCTTCATTCAGATAGTATCGAACGAAGTCTTCCACTTCGGCTCTTCCCAGTGCCTCTTTCTTGGCATAGATGAAAAGCGGTCGTGACAATGGCTTGTAGTCACCGGCTTCGATTGTTTCAGGCGTCGGGCCCACAGCTCCCTCTGTTGTCTCGCCCGTTGAAATCGCCAGAGCCTTCAGCTTGTCCTTATTTTTTTCATAGTAGGCATAGCCAAAAAAGCCCATTGCATACTTATCGCCGGCCACACCCGATGCGATGACATTATCGTCGGCACTTGGGCTGTAGTTATCGGTGATCGCGTCTTCTTTGCCATTGATGGCTTCTGTGAAGTAGTCAAACGTTCCCGATTCTTCACCGGCACCAAACAGCGAAATCTTGTGGTCCGGCCATTCAGGATTGATATCCTTCCAGTTGACAACTTTGCTTTCGGGTTCCCAGATCTTCTTCAGGTCAGCGACGGTGATCGCACTGACCCAATCGTTCTCCGGGTGGACAACAACGGTCAGGCCATCGATAGCAATTTTCAACTCAACAACTTCAATCCCGTTCGCTTCGCAATCTGCCTTCTCACTGTCCTTGATCGGACGCGATGCGTTGGCGATATCAATTCGCCCGGCAATCATTTCCTTGAACCCCGTGCCGGTGCCAGTCACCTTCAGGCCCACCTGAACATCAGAAAACTGTTCACCAAACTTCTCTGCAACGCGTGCTGTAATCGGCTCAACGGTGCTGGATCCGTCAATCGCGATTCGCTTGATGGATGAATCAACATTCGACACACCCTGCTCTGCTTCTTCCACCTGGCAGCCAGCCACCAGCGCGACAAGAGCCACACACTGACACATCCGAAACAACGACTTCATTGCATCTCCGCATAATGTTAAGAGTTCAAGTTGCACTCACGCGAAATGTTAAGAACCGCAGTTAGCCGACAAAACACTGGTCAACTAAACACCCCTAAATCTTAACAATCCGTCGTTTGACCGAAGGAAGCCCTCCCGTCGTTCATTCACAGCAAAGATTGAACGGGCCAATTGTTAAGATTTTGTGAATATGCCAGCAACAAAACAGATCTTTCCCGAATACCGGTTGGCAGCCTCGACCAAAGGCCCGCTTTCTCTGTTGTATGAGTGGTCATTGTCTGAATGCCTGCATCGCCTGTGAAAACCGGGGTTCGGTTGAATCACGACGTCTTTTACGTCAGGCTTTCGAACGACATTCTTCGCGAAACAGCAAGGGAAAAGAGGGGGTTCACGAATGTTGCAGTTCAAGTCCGGGCGGATCCTGCCGCATCTGGCGTTTCTTTTCGTTGTTGCGGCAAACATCACCATCGGCTCTGCATCAGAAAATACTCCCAATGCGGGAGTCTCAGGGGGGATCCTCGCAGATCAGCTGCTCCCCCTGCTCGAAAACCACAGGGGGGACGTTGCTGTTTGCGTACGGCATCTGGAAACGGGGGAACAATTCGAATGGAGGGCTGATGAACCACAGCCAACCGCGAGCCTCATTAAACTTCCCATCATGATCACAGCCTATCGCATGGTGGACGACGGCAGGCTGAACCTGAATACGATGGTCACGCTGACCGACGAAGACAAGGTCCCCGGGTCAGGCATTCTGACCGACCATTTTTCCGCCGGCACCAGTCTTTCGTTGAGAGACGCCGTTCGCTTGATGATTCGATACTCCGACAACACAGCCACGAATCTGGTCATTGACAAAATGGGTCTGCCAGCCACGTCGGAAATGATGAATTCACTGGGTTTCAAACACACACGACTTCATTCCAAAGTCTATCGAGGGTCAAGCAGCATTGATCCGGAGCGGAGTCGGCTTTACGGTCTGGGAAGTACGTCGGCGCGAGAAATGGTGGAACTGCTTTCACAGCTCCACAAACGAAGCATCGTGACGCAACAATCGGGCGATGCGATTGTCGAACATTTGATGACATGTGAGGATGGCGAAAAACTTGGAGCAGACCTGCCCGACGGCGTCAGGTTTGCCCACAAGACAGGGTCGGTCAACGCTTCAAGAACAGACGCAGGCATACTGTTCGGCCCCGGCGGCCCGGTAGCCATCTGCGTGCTCACAACCAACAACGCTGACAAAAGCTGGAAAGAGGGAAACGAAGCGCATCGACTATGTGCGAAAATTGGACGCCTCGTTTGCGATCATTTCTACCCAAAGTCTACCCGCGGGGCGATGACTGCCGACGCATCTCTGCAGAACGGATCAAATGGGGAACTCGTCGAAATGCTTCAACGGACACTCAACGCGAGGATGTCCCCTTCCCCTCAACTATCTGTCGATGGTGATTTCGGTCCCGCAACCGAAAAAGCTGTTCGGGAGTTTCAGGAAGCACGTTCGCTGGATGTGACCGGAGTCGTGCAGAGTGACTTCTGGAAAGCGCTCGGCCCACTTCTGCCTCCCGAAGAAATCCCTGCGCCGGAAATCGTCAACTCCGAAGTGCTGCCTTTACAGTCAATGGAAGATCTGAATGCAGCCCCTGCCGTGACGTGTCGTGCATGGACAATCATGGATCTGCAGTCCGGCGAAACACTCTGGAGCCAAAGTGCCGATCAGCATCTGGATATGGCCAGTACGACCAAAATCATGACAGCGTGGCTGATTGTGAAATTTGCATCCAGCCAGCCAGAGATTCTGGATGAAGTACTGATTTTCTCGGACCGAGCGGACAAAACGCCAGGTTCGACATCTGCGTTGAAGGCTGGTGAAAAAATCACCGTCCGGGAAGCCCTTTATGGACTTATGCTGCCATCCGGAAACGATATGAGCATCGCCCTGGCCGAACATTTCGGCAGCCGATTGGCCCCGGAATCCGCAGACAGCCTCGAGAACGAAGAACAAGTGTCCGATCCGGTGCGAAACTTTGTTATGGCGATGAATAACGAGGCCAGCCGACTGCAAATGACAGAAACGCACTTCATGAATCCGCACGGTTTGACGTCAAAGGACCATTATTCCACAGCATCAGATCTGGCCCTGTTATCGTATACTGCCCTGCAGGACCCGTTATTCAGGCATTATGTGACAACCCGACGCCATGGAACTGCAGTCGAAGGCGCTTCCGGTTATGTTCGGAATGTGCTTTGGGAAAATACAAATCAGTTGCTGCAGATTCAGGGTTATGGTGGTGTGAAGACGGGGACCACTGAAAAGGCAGGGGCCTGCCTGGTTTCGACCTCAAAACGCGGCGGCAAGGAACTTCTGATGGTGGTCCTGGGGTCCGCAGCGTCTGCCAGTCGCTACGCGGATTCACGAAATCTTTATCGCTGGGCCTGGCAACAGCTGAACGTGGAATGAAACGGGCCCGTTTGGCACACTCCGTAGTTTTTCACCGCGTCAACACACCCTGTGCGGAAACCGAAGTCCTGCGGAAACCCAGTCCGTCTTGGGGTGAAGACCACTCTGTCGCATCGAACGTGAATTGTTGGTTCTTCAGTTCAGGTTTGCATGATGGAACCGAGCGCGGATTTGTTCGACACGGGAGCGATTGACTCCCAGATCGGACTTTCCAACACGTGATGCGGATCGCACCTGAATGACACCCGCTGCGTCATCGAGCAGGAATTCCACATCGTCGGGGAACCGAAAGATTCGGCTGCGGAACACCGCATACAGGTAGTC
>JAGQQE010000465.1 GCA_020426345.1 Planctomycetaceae bacterium | reverse complement strand
CTGGATGATGGCCGGGTAGCTGAATTCTGCTTTCTCTTCCTGTTCCAGCACGCCGACTTTCTTCCATTTGAGGCCATCATCGGAAATGGCCAGGTTTAGAAGTCCACGACGCCCCCAGCCGGTTTTGCCCGAGCCGAGGTGATTGTAGATGAGCAGGTGACGGCCATCTTTCAGAGTGACCACTTCGATGCCGGAGTTGGGATTGGGTAAATCGATCGCCTGAAGTTTCGACCAGGTCTTTCCCAGGTCGCTGGAAAAACTGGTCGTCAAAACACTTTCCCTGGTTCGACACAAGACCTGCAGTCGCCCATCTTTATGTTGCAGGAACGTCGGCTGTATCGCGTTGAATTCTTCTGCGGTATTGATAGGCCCAATCCGATTCCATGTGCCGACAGGCAAACCATTCTCCAGAACCGTCGATTCAAAATGGATTCGCCATCCATCGTATTCTGTCGACGATCCACAAAGCAAAGTCTTACCATCGGGCAGAAGGATAGGCTTACATCTTACGGGGCCATCAATTCCCTCCGGCAGTCGGACTCGGTCACGAAATGTACGCCCACGATCGTAGCTGACCATCATTTCGCCCCACCATTCGCTGGGGCTGGGGCCAACTTTGAAAAACAGCAATGTGGGGGCGTCGCCTGGTGGCTGATAGAGAACCGGATTCCAGCACGGATACCTCAGATCATTATGCTGAACGCCGTCTGCCACCTGTTTTGGAGACGACCAATTGCTGCCATCGTGATAGCTCACCCAGATTCCAACATCCGTCTTGCCTTCCTTTGTCCCTCCAAACCATGCTGTGACAAGACCACGACTGGTACGGCAGATGGTGGATGCATGACATTCGGGGAAGCTTGCTTTCGTATAGACGAATTCTTCACGGACAAATCCAGGAAATCGGCCGCCTGAATCTTCGCGCGGAGGCGCAGCAACCAGTTGTGAGTCTGTCCACGAAAGGCAATCGTCGTGCAGAATGTGGTACAGACGCCCATTCTCCGCACCAATCAGGAGATCCGGTTTGCCATCCTTGTTGAAGTCGCAGGCGGCTGGACTTGAGGTGTGGCCGGCAACGTTGCGTTTGGCGAGATTGCCAATTTTCTTCAGGACGATCATGCCATCTCGCGACTCGCAATTGCGATACCAGGTGGCATTTTCTGAATTCGTCAGGACATCCAGACGCCCGTCGCCGTCCCAGTCCACAACCGCCAGCTTGATTCGACCGGATCCTCCGCAGGATTTCGTGTTCAACTGCCACGGGGCGTTATCTTCATTGACAAAAATCCGTTGTGCAGTCCCGGCAGCCGAACGCAAAACCAGATAGCCCTCCTGATCAAGAGCCACCAGGTCAAGCTTCTGGTCGCCATCAAAATCGATCGCGACCGGTGTTGTCCGCCACTGTGTCAGGGCAGAACTGGCCGACGTTTGCCACCAGTACCACTCCGGTGGGGATTCATTCAGCCCTGAATCGAATTCAACATCTACCAGTGCGTCGTTGTCGTTTCGGAGCAGCCCAATACGGGAAAGAATACTGTTGTAGATAATGTCGGGATCGCCGTCAGCATCCCAGTCGGCGACGGAAAGTGTGGTGTATCCCCATTTTGCCTCGCAGGGCCCCTGAATCGATCCGTCAGGTCCGGCCATGATTCGGAAAGGGCGTCGCGACTGACCGAATTTTTCTTCAAGCAGTCGAGGAGCTGCCCATTTGGGAAGACCATTTTCAGCCATCCCCAGGTTTTCGAAGTACCCGATATATCCTGCTGTATTCCCGCAAAGAATATCCTGGTCACCATCACCATCCCAATCCCAGGCATAGGGAGTTGCTAAAGCGCCAAACTTCAGCGTATCGGCTTCCTGCTGAAAGTACTGTGGAGCCCTGAAGACTGGCAGGCTTCCCTTTCGAGAACCGGTGTTTTCAACCAGTGCGACACGGCCGTCTTCATCGCCGACAATCAAGTCGATGTCGCCGTCCTGATCCCAGTCAATCGCTGTCGGCGTGATCATCTGCAGATCCATGACCAGAGGCTGTCCGTTGTCGTTCAAAAGTTTCCGGCCAGCGGCGAACACCGGTTGTTTGCGCGATCCTGTGTTTTCGAAGTAGCTGAATCCATCAAGGAACTCGCCACACAGCAGGTCAAGATCTCCATCGCCGTCAAAATCATTGAAGTTGGGTGAAGGCCAACCGTAGACATCAATGTCACCTCCTGCAGCCTGCAACCTTTCAGGGGAATCCGAATACTGCGGTGCGGTATCGCTTCCGTTATTCGTGATCAGATACACGTGCCCATGCAACGGACCATTGCGCCAGTGCCCCGAGTTATCGTAGGCATTGTCCCAGCCATAATCGGTCCAGTCACCAACACCAACAACCAGGTCCTGATCCCCATCGTCGTCATAGTCGACGTATCGCCACATGTTGCCGCGGACGGCATTGTTGTGAACGTTATTCGTTGGGTAGATTCGTTCGGCCTTGTCGAAATCAAACCTGCCATCCTCACCGCGGACATATTCATACCCGGGCCGGAGTATGCGCGGTTTTCCGTCGACATAGCTGACCTGGAAATTGTGTGTCGTCCTGCCAAGGTGTACAGGCGCCCTGAACACCGGCATTTTGGTGTGTGCATTCTGTGACGTGTTTTCGAAGTAATAGACACCGTTTGATGGCTTGTCCGGGCATGCAACCAGGAGGTCAAGATCTCCATCCCCGTCGTAGTCCATCGGCATTGGCCAGGCCCACAGCCCGACGCCAAGATCAACAAGCAGGCCGGGGTTGTTGTAGGAAAGCGGCTGTAGCTTTTCCTCGATTTCCTGAGAATAGACTCTACCCCGGTCGTTCGCTGTGTCACCGGTGGCCAACAAAAGTGCGAAAAGTGTCGCCGCAATAGCTCGTCCCGAAATCATTTCGATCTGGTCTCCACGTCGCAAGTGTCTGAAATCATTCAACACCTGAAAGAGGTTTGCTGATTCATCCTGCTCAGCATAACGCCTGGTTGCTCGCACCGGAATCAACCGGGCGGTAAGTTGTACGACCGGCGGACCCCATCGTATCTGACAATCGAAATCCAGTGACGAGCTCTGCGTTCGGGAACGGTACTCGCTCGTCAGGGCCATCCCTGAAAATGTTCACGGCAGAAAGTACGCGGTTCCCGGACGGGATTCGGAATCTGTCAGTCGGCAGTGGGTATTCTCAACCCGAATCAATTGGCTGAATGTTGACCCACAATGTGGATTGTCCGCATCGCACAGCTATGATTCGGAGGCAGTCAGCAAATCGAGAACGTACTCGGCCACTTGCTCAAATCATGTCCCTGGTGTGGTGTCTCCCTGAGATGAGCACTTCATGCGTTGCTGAATCACCGACGTTTAACCTGTGGTTGATAGTTCAGGCCGTCCGCTGCCTGCGTTTTCGCCCACAGATAAACGGAAGAAATTCACAGCCACTGCGCCGGGTAATATCCTGTTGAAGTGATTCAGATGAAAAAAGCAGTTGTGCTTGTCAGCGGTGGACTGGATTCGGCGACAGTGTTGGCCATCGCCAGGCAACAGGGCTACGAACTAACTGCGGTGTCGTTCGATTACGGTCAGCGTCATCGCTTTGAACTTGATGCAGCCCGGAAAGTTTGTCAGGCGAATGAGGTCGAGGAACATGTGGAGTTCAAACTGGATACCAGCATCTTCCGTGGTTCAGCACTGACCTCTGACATTGATGTGCCACACAATCGGTCAGACAACGAAATGTCCGGGGGCATTCCGGTCACCTACGTGCCAGCTCGAAACACCATCTTTCTTTCCGTGGGTCTTGGTCTGGCGGAATCAGTGGGTGCGAATGACCTCTTTATCGGTGTGAACGCTGTTGACTACAGTGGCTATCCCGACTGTCGCCCGGAATACATCACTGCATTCGAATCCATGGCCAACCTTGCCACAAAAGCGGGGGTCGAAGGTCAGAGGCTCACAATCCATACGCCCCTGATATCGATGACCAAGGCGCAGATTATCCAGACGGGCCTGTCTCTTGGCGTCGACTATGCACTGACACATAGTTGTTACGATCCTGATTCGTCCGGCATTTCGTGCGGTGAATGCGATTCCTGTCAGCTGCGATTAAGGGGTTTCAAAGAGGCGGGGATTTCGGATCCGGTTCGATACCAGAACAATCC
>JAGQQE010000464.1 GCA_020426345.1 Planctomycetaceae bacterium | reverse complement strand
CAACCGCATGGTCCGGTCGGCTGGGCGACGAGGGAGTCGCAAAGGAGATATTCTAATTTACTGATTAAGAACAATGTCCCCTTTCGCTCCCTCAGATTCGTTTCTTCCGAACCCAGAGAATGACTAAAGGGAATCACTAAAGGGGACATTGTACTTTTAGCCTAAAGTAGAATGTCCCCTTATTGCCCTTCCAGCGGAGCGATTTCCTGGCTGGCCTGCAGAAGTCGAAACACCTGCGTCGAAGTCACCTGCGATTCGTCATCAATCACGCTTAATCCCAGAAACAGGTGCAGGTTCTGAGTCTCCGTGTCAAGGATCACCAACACGGGAAACTCCCAGCCTTCGTGAGCAAACATCGCGGTCAGGTATTCATCCTTCGAGCTGACCTCTGTGGCTTTGGTGTCCTGCAACAGCCCCTTAACTTCGTCAAGCGACGTGGGACTTTCGGTCGTCTTCTCGGTGGGGTTCTTTGCGGTGCCGGACTCACGATTCTGTTGTTCGCTGCCGGAATCCTCCACAAGATTTTCAGCAAACGCGCTGCCGTTACGAACGGAAGAGAACAGATCATCCGCGGCGTGAGCGGAAACACTGGCGGCACACAGGACAGCGAACGTCGAAAGAGAATGAGGCAGCTTCATAACAACACCTGCAGTCGATTCGGGGCGGATGAATTCCTGCTGAATTCAAAGTCAGAAACCTGGTTCAGCAAGGCGACGGGTAAACGATTGACCCGTCGCATATCTCCCAAAGCGAACGGCCGCCCGAAATGTTACAGCAGAACGAATGTCACAGAAAAACCGACCCTTTTCGGTGAAGGCCACCGCCGAACGCAGTCTCCCGTCGCATCGGCTGAGTTTGTGGGGATTACGTTCAACCCGATCCCGCAGGGGAGTCCTTCGCGGTCTCAAGCCTCGCCTGCGGCGTCGGGTTCAACAAAACTCATCAGGCAACTGGTGGCGATCAGCCAGAAGTGTCGAGAAAACCGCCCGTTTCCCCTGTGACGGACTCCTGATGTTGTAACCCCAAACGAGCCCATTCAACTCGATTGAATAAGAGCATCCCACAAAACCGGGACCGGCTCTCGCTTGAAGCAGAATTCGTGTTGAATTGCTGGCTCGCGAGGGTGCCTGTCCCGGCTTTGTGACAAGTCGCAATCAGAGCTGATTCGTGAGCGGCCAATCGTCAGAAAAAGTTGCGTCATCCACCAGGTCCCGCACTGATTGCGGTGGTCTCAGACGCAGCGGGTGGCCTGTGCCTTCGTTATCGTGGCTCTGAGGCAGGCATTCGTTAACACGATTCAGAATCAACGAGAAACTGGTTCTTCGAAAAGGCAACGTCAACCGAGGATTGAGCGTCCGTCAAGGCATGCTTACACTTCGTGAGGGTGTGCCACCTGCACATGAGCGGTCCGCTTGTTGTCGTCATCGAATGATTAATCTTCGAGGAGAATATTCTATGGAACAGATGCCCTTTGGTACTGACGACTTCGCTGAAAATCCGGAGCCTCGCGTTCCATGCGTACTCATCCTTGACGTTTCAAGCTCAATGGCTGGGGAACCTATCGCACAATTGAACGAAGGGTTAGTTGCGTACAAACACGAACTCTCCGCAGACAGTCTCGCGTCGAAGCGCGTCGAAGTTTCCGTAATTACATTCGGCTCCGAGGTGAGAACGATGCACGATTTCGCGACGGCGGCGAATTTCGCCCCGCCGACATTGGAGCCACATGGTTTAACCTACATGGGGCAAGCAGTTAATCAGGCGATCGACTCACTCGAAATGAGGAAAAAACAGTACAGAGCAAACGGCATTTCCTACTATCGGCCTTGGCTATTTCTCGTGTCCGATGGTGCTCCAAATGACCCGAACTGGGAAGCGGCAGCGGCGCGAGCCGTAGAAGCGGAAAAGGCGAAGGCGTTCAAAATGTTCTGTGTCGGAGTCGAAGGGGCGGACATGGAGACACTTGGAAAGTTTTGCGCTGGCGAACCAGTCAAACTCAAAGGAATGCGTTTCCGTGATATGTTTCTTTGGCTTTCGAGTTCCCAACAGTCGGTATCCCGGTCGACACCGGGTGATGAAGTGCCACTGGAAAACCCGACGACTCCTGACGGTTGGGCGTCCATCGATTGAGGAAACAAGATGTGGAAGACAGTATATGATAGCGTCGCCGGCACTTCGCACATTAACAGTGATCTTCCTTGCCAAGATGCCTGCCGGGTGGTTCAGCTAATTGTTGGCGAGACAAAACTCCTCGTTGCCTGCCTAGCAGACGGCGCCGGCAGTGCATCACATGCAGACGAGGGGGCGCAGGTCGCGTGCGACACGTTCATTCAGACAATTGAACAAGCTTCCGAATCGTTCAATTTCGATGAAACCATACACCGCGAGACAGCCATTGCGTGGTGCAACGGATTGCGTTCGAGGATCGTACAGCGCGCAAGCGAGCTTGATGTTGACACTCGGCAACTTGCCTGCACATTTCTAGGCGCGGTGGTTACTGAGAATTCTGCTTTGTTCATACAAATTGGTGACGGAGCGATTGTTCGGTGGAACGGTGACGGCTACCGCCACGTGTTTTGGCCGCAATCAGGCGAGTTTGCCAACACAACCAACTTTCTTACGGACAAGGCCTTCATTGAAAATCTCGACTTCACTCAGATTCGTGAAAGGGTTGATGAGCTTGCAATCTTCAGTGATGGGCTGGAACGTCTTGTTCTACGTTTTGCAGACCAAACGGTGCATGAACCATTCTTGTCACCACTCTTCGCAACGCTGCGACACACAGACGATCCCGGCGATTACTTCCAGCCATTGCGGGAGTTTCTGGATTCAGAGAAGGTAAACGAGCGAACAGACGACGACAAAACGCTGATTCTGACAACTCGATTGAGATGATGCAGTACGTTGATCAACATGGGCAAAACATCTCGCTGGGGCGGAAACTCGGTACTGGCGGGGAAGGCGCAGTCTTCGAGATCAGCAATTCGTCGGACTATGTCGCCAAGATCTACCACAAAGCCGCGACAAACGAAAAAGCAGCCAAGCTGGCAGCTATGGTACAGTTGGCCACGAAGGAAATCGTGGCGTTCGCAGCGTGGCCTGCTGGAACATTGCACGAACGGCGTGGCGGCACCACTCTTGGGATTCTAATTCCGCGAGTTAAACATTCCCACGAGATTCATGAGTTATATAGTCCAGCGCACCGGAAAGCTCGATTTCCTCGCGCTGACTGGCGGTTTCTGGTTCGAACGGCCCGAAACTGCGCCGCGGCATTCGCAACGTTACACGAGCACAACATTGTCATCGGTGACGTGAATCAGGGGAATCTATTTGTTTCACAAGAAGCGACGGTCAGCCTGATCGACTGTGATTCTTTTCAACTGTCGGCCAACGGTCGAATGTTTCGTTGTCCGGTAGGCGTCGCGCATTTCGTGCCACCAGAACTTCAGCAAACGCGATTATCCGATGTGATTCGCACGGCAAATCACGATAACTTTGGGTTGGCGATCGTCATTTTTCATTTGCTATTCATGGGACGTCATCCATTTGCGGGACGGTACTCCGGTTTGGGCGATATGCCAATCGAAACCGCGATTCGCGAGTTCCGCTTTGCCTACAGTTCTTCGGCTGCGCGTTTTCAAATGGCTCCGCCTCCGCACTCGGTTACTTTGGCACATCTACCGCAAGATCTTGCGGTGCTATTCGAGCGGGCCTTCGCCCGTGGGTCGGAACGCGCAAATGCGAGACCAACGCCGCATGTCTGGGCGAGCACGCTCGATCAGTTCGAACGTAATCTGTGTCAGTGTGATCAGGATTCCGGCCACTTCTTTTCCTCGCTTCTGTTGGATTGCCCTTGGTGCGACATCATCCGTACTGGCGGGCCGAACTTCTTTATATCCGTGACGATGCAGTCCGTTGTTGACCGGAGTGCGTTATTTGACCTCGCAGGAATCTGGGCCCAAATTCAATCAGTCCCACGACCGGACAGTTCGTTCAAGCCGGCACCTCGCTATGCAACTGATCATCTCCGTCCGCGTCCGTTACCAGCCTCCGCCACCGAGAATCTCCCGAGTCAGAACGTGGTTGGCATTATCGCCGCTGTCGGCGGCGGACTTATGCTGCTTTCTGTCGTCTAGACGCAGATTACTTTGTTTTGAACCCCAA
>JAGQQE010000463.1 GCA_020426345.1 Planctomycetaceae bacterium | reverse complement strand
ACGGCTTTTCACGGAGGAACTCAGGGATGAACGCAGAGTATCAGCGGCTGCAGGATGCGGCCAGAGATGTTGAACGTGAGATTGCGGAACTGCACAACAGTCCCCGCGTAAATTCTGCTGCAGAACTTGCCGCGATTGAACGCAGGCTGGATGTGCTGGGGGTTAAGCGAAGTTCCATGGCCAAAGCCATGCTCCTGCTGCACAGCGTGAGCGATCCACAGTTTCAACAGAAGCAGAAAGAGTTCCTTCGGCAATTGCCTCACAAGTATCATTCTCAGGGACCGCGCCGCAAGGTTATACATCTGCCGGGCGGAGTCGATGTGACCTTGAACATCACCTACTATCATCGACAAAAAGATCCTGCGAAGGCTTCGCGAAAGCCAGAACGAGGATTGTATCCGGCGTTGATGCTGCTCGGCATCTCGAACGGCCTGACACCGCATGTTCGCCGCCGCATGGCCAAGGCATCGGCGCTGTTGGGATCTTATGGAGAAGCAGCCGAGATGCTGTCCGACGAAGAGATCATCGTCAGCGTCAACAAGCTGCGGGAAGTCTGCGGTCACATCGGTCGAAAACTCGTTCAGATAACATCGGCGGGAAGTGTGCAGGTCGATGGAAACGTGGAGAAGCGTCGCATTGTCGTGAGTCTCGATGGCGGTCGAGTCCGTTTGCGGGAGGAACGCAAAGGACGAACGAAGAAAGGGCGAAAGAAGTTTGCTGCGAACTGGCGTGAGCCGCGTCTGTTCATCATTTACGCCGTGGATGAGCATGGTCGAATGGCCGATGATTTCGCTCCGATCATTGATGGAACTCTGGCTTCCTGTGATCGGCTGTTCGAAATGCTGCAGGCGTATCTGGTCAGCCTCAGAATCAGTGAGGCCTCGCGTGTGCTGTTTGTTGCCGACGGCGCTGCATGGATCTGGAGGCGAATTCCCAAACTGATTGCCGCACTGGAACTGAAAGCCGAGCAGGTTCAGGAACTAATCGATTTCTGGCATGCGGTGGAGTATCTGGGCAAGATGGCTGACAGCAAGAAACTGAATGCTGCGAAACGCAAACACTGGCTGACAATCCAGAAGAGACGCCTGCTGCACGGCGAAATCGGCTCCGTCGTTATCGAGCTGGAAGCGCTGCTGACCGGTCGCCACACAAAGGACCAAAAGACATGGCTGAACTATTTTCGAACACACGGACTGATTCATCGGCGGATGGACTACGCAACCTCACGCCGCCACAAGATGCCGATTGGCAGCGGTGCCATTGAAAGTGCCATCCGTCGAGTGATTAACCTTCGAGTGAAAAGCAATTCCACTTACTGGCTTCGCGAAAACGCTGAAACCATGATCCGTCTCCGAGCATGGTTCAAAGCAGGAAGAGCCGAAGAGCTTTTCACACAAACAACTTACGTCGCAAATAATCTTCTCGCATGAGTCCAACAGAACGAGAATCCGCCCGATTCAAACCTTCATCCACCCAGGTCTTCATGCGTTGGGGATCGGAATGCAGTTGTTTACCGCAGTCCCAGATGTGTTCGGTCGCATGATACCAGTCCAGAATGCCGACCGAATCCGCGAAGTATTGATCCTGAATCCCCCAGCACCAGTCGCCGCCATCGGCCGCGAAGATCTTTTCGTCTGCCTCACGATAACCGCATTCGCAGGCCAGTCGATACAACGATGCAGAGAAGGTTGGCAGGTCTTCCTGACCCCAGATCACCTGCTTGTGCCAATGCTCTGCATCATCCTGCCAGTACACGCAGCCGACTCGCATCTGTTTCCAGATCAGCCGCATTTTCGTTGGGTCGGATGGGCACGGCTCACGTTGATTTGTGCAGTACATGATGCCGTCGCAGCTGACATAAACCTGCTTTGGGCGCTGCTTCGGCGTGATCTGTGATGGACGCTCGAGTGCGTACAAGGCTTCTGCCTGCCGTTGTTGGTCGACGTTCCCGCCGACGTCATGAATCAGCTGCAGCATTTCATCGTGGCCGATGTGAACAGCGTGCTGGTCGGCCATGAGTTGTTCCAGCCGCGTGAAGTGTTCGATCGTTGCAAGTTGGGAAATCTGCTTCGCCAGATGTCGTGTCACGCGGTGTCGACCGCAACAGATCACGCGATCAGCAGGAGTCTGATAATGGCCACATTCGGTGCAGCAATACCGAGTCCGTTTGAAAGAGATCTCGCCGCTTTGACTCATGATGGTGACGGTCCGCTGACCTTTGTTCTGCATCGACTTCCCACAGCAACACGGGTGTCTGAGGGTTGCGGCTAACTGCAAGAAGCCTTCCGCCAGAACCACCTGTCCGACCCGATCCTTCAAAGCTTCTGTCTGCTGCTCGACCTCAATCGCCGGTCCGGCAATGCATTCTTCCACGGTTGCCACTTCCCGGCCATCAATCCTTACGGTAACTTCTACTTTCATGGGGGTACCCTCCTTGGGTCTGCGAGGCTCCAAGCCTCTTGTTGCAGGAAATATTCACCCATCAGGGTACCCCTCTTTTCAATTCCTGCAACAACGACCTCCATTCAGCGGATGCACCCCGCGCGACCGAGGGACAATGATGGTCAGTCAGTTTCAATTCAGGATCTCTCGAACTGCCGACATGAATTGCCAACTTCAAAAAAACACGATACGAACCACGCGTGAGGCTACCAGGGCGGCACGAAAGGGAGTGATGGTGATGAATAGTAACCGCTACCCACGACAGTACAGCGAATATGCCCTCTCGTGCGAATTGGTAATTCTTAGGCGAGGGTTCTCAATTCAGGAATTGCTTGTTTCGATAGCAATCATTGCGATTTTACTGGCCCTGATTCTGCCCGCCGTCCAGCAGGCGAGACAAGCGGCCCACCGGGCACATTGTGCGTCAAATCTTCGGCAGCTCGGCGTCGCCCTCCACAATTACCACGATCGCTATAACTTGTTCCCGCCAGGGAACATCAATGGCATATCGATGTTCGCCAGGATTCTACCAGACATAGAACAAACAGCTATTTTTTCGAGAATTGATTTTCAGGACTACGATTCGCCGGTCAATTCCGATGTCCGAAACACTCCAATTCCTCTGCTGCACTGCCCCATGGATGGCGTGTCCGTAAATACAAATAAGACAAATTATGTTGGGAATTGTGGGACGGGAGTTCAATCCAACGGGCAATTTCTGGGCATGTTCGGCCCAATTGACGGATTCGGTGGCCAGCCAATTGCCGCCGCCGAGATCGTGGACGGACTTTCAAACACAGTCGCCTATTCTGAATCTCTTGTCAGTACAGACGCCAGCCCAGATGAGCAACGAGAGGCACCGTTTCGCGTTGTCTGGCGATTTGGTGGCGCAAAGGATGCGGACCTGGAAGATTTTCTTTCCGCCTGCGACGCCCTGCCAACCACAGCAGACTTAAGCAGCATCGATCGTGGCAGAGACTGGCTCAGCGGAAATGGGGCCTATACGCTGTATAACCACTCGCAAACGCCTAATCGAAAGTCGTGTTCGTTTCAGGACAGCATACTCTTTGGATCCTATGTCGCCAACAGCCTGCATACCGGAGGTGTGAACATTGGACTGGCAGATGGGTCTGTTCGCTTTGTCGGCAACGATATTGATAAGGATATTTGGAGAGCATCTGCCACACGAAGCGGCAGAGAGGGTACGGAGGGATTCTAAGGAAGTAACGTTCAAAATTCATGAGGGAGAAGAAGTTATGAGTCGGAAAACTCTGGACAATGCAATTCGACATGCTGTGGTGGTCGCGTGTCTGCTTCAGACACCTGTTGCCAGCGCCGCCTGGACAATCGACAATCCCGTCGCCAATGACGACTACAGCACTTCGTCAAACATCGACAGTACCGGCGTAGGTGTTGCCGATGCCGACATTCGCATTCGAATCAAGAATGGTTCGACAGTTCTTGGAGAACGAACCCAAAAAGGTGTCAGCGACGGTCTTGAATTTTGTCAAGAATGACGTTGAAGAAAGATCTTTGAACGTGATTTTTCTTGCGTTGATTGTTGTTGGTCCGTGAGGGTGTGTTGGATTTTTTTAGGCATGGGTTCGGTGTTCGATGTAGGAGACAGAAGGCTTGTTTTTGGTCGGTGTTTCATTGAATCACAGCCCGACCGGCGGTAGGCTGTTGCTATCCTTCGAAGCGACGCGAAGCTAGCATGGTATGGAACGCGGGAGCCCGATGGATGACAGCGA
>JAGQQE010000462.1 GCA_020426345.1 Planctomycetaceae bacterium | reverse complement strand
TTCTTCTTCCCCCAGCAATACCCGCAAGAGTGTGGATTTCCCAGCGCCGTTTCGGCCAATGAATCCGACCTTCTCGTTTTCATACAGGGTGACCGAAGCGTTATCAAGCAGTTGCTGATCACCGTAACTTTTCTGGCCGTCGACCAGTTGCATCAAAACCGACATGAGCGTTCGCGAGTACGAAAAAAAGGCGAATTCGAAACCTTCCATTCCACAATCAGTACTGCAGAACAGGGGTTACGACGAAGTTTGGGTGCGTCTGTGTACCTGGGAACGGCAACTGCATCAAGCGGAGCCATGGCAATTCCCGTTTCCGTCGTCAGAATACCGACTTTCGACGATGAAATGGGAGAATTCTGCGATGCTTGCCACATCACTTTCTGGTTCTGCCGATCTCCAGAGCCAAATGGATCACGCTGCGACACGGGTTGTTGAGTTGCTGAAGGCGGCTTCCTCTGAATTTCATACACAGAAAGTCGTCTTTGCCGAAAGTTGCACCGCCGGGCTTATCGCAGCCACGCTGGGCCGAATTCCCGGCGTTTCAGATTTCCTTGCGGGATCCACCGTCGTTTATCAGGTCGAAACCAAAGCCTGCTGGCTGGGAGCGGACCGCGGTCTGTTGGCTAACCCAGGTCCGGTCAGTGAAGTCATCGCCACACAAATGGCGACGGGGGTTCTTCAAATGACGCCTCATGCAGATGTGTCGCTGAGCATCACGGGACACCTCGGCCCCGGAGCTCCTGCCGGGCTGGATGGTGTCGTTTGGCTGGGTATTGCGAAGAGAATACCGGATGGCGAGGAGCGTCTGCCCGAGAGAATCTCGACAAGATTGATTCAATTGACGGAACTGTCAGTGTCCGTATCCGACGGCGCTGCGCTTCGCCAGCTGCGGCAGCAGGCAGCCGTTGTCGAAGCACTGACATTTCTGGCGGAAAACCTCTGAAACATGGCAACCATCATCGAATTTCTGGCAGTCGTCAGCGGAGCCGTTTTTGGCGTATTACTGGCCCGCCGCAAACAGATGGACATTGTTGGCGTTTTTGCAGTCGCCTTTATGACTGCATTCGGCGGCGGAACCCTGCGTGACCTTCTGCTGGACAGGCACCCACTCTTCTGGATTCAGCATCCCCATTACCCGATCATCGTATTCTGCGTTGCGGGCATCGCCTCACTCGTCCCCCGAATTCCCGATTGGTTCACCAGGTTTCTGGATATCCCGGATGCATTCGGCCTTGCTCTTTTCAGCGTGGTTGGCACAAGTTACGCGATTCAGTCTGATGTCGCACCTNTTGTCGCCGTGCTCTTTGGGGTAATGACGGGGACATTTGGCGGCGTGATCGGAGACATTGTTTGCAATGAAGTGCCGAGCTTGTTTCGCCCTTCGACACCGCTCTACGCAACCTGCGCGTTTGTCGGTGGCTGGACTCTGATTCTCCTGCGATGGGGGCATTTCCATGATGACATCTGCCTGTGGGGCAGCACGTCTGTTGTCGTACTCATGCGTTTAATTGCTCTGCGATACAACGTCTGCCTGAAACCGGTCGCGTGAGCTCAGATCGCTGAAGGAAGGCCGGGACAATCCAGAGCTCTCAACGCAATCTGCCCCGAACTGAAAGTGACCGGACTGGTCAGCGATAAGTTCAGGGCAGATGGATGTTTGATGTGGCCCACTGGTCAACAGTGGACCCTGATGCCGAAATTAAATGTGCTTGTAGACAGACTCGAAGTCGATCTCGTAGCGTCGCATTTTCTTGTAGAGCGTTGTCCGATTGATTCCCAGAGCCTTTGCGGTCTTTTGTCGATTCCATCCGTTGGACTCAAGGGCCTGGATGATCAACTGACGTTCTGGCTGAGTTAATGCCGCCTTCAGAGAGGCTCCGGAAAGTTGAGCATCAATATTTCTGTGCTCATGGTGGGCAAATAACTTCTCGGGAAGATCGGCGGCTGTCACGTGACCATCGCGGCAAAGGACCACAGCCCGTTCAATCACATTCACAAGCTCACGAACATTTCCGGGCCAGTGGTATTGCTGCAATGCCTGCATTGCCATGTCGTCAATCTGCTTGACGGCCCGACCGGTTTGTTCGGCGAAGATCCGGATGTAATTGTCAACAAGCAAAGGAATGTCACCGATACGTTCACGCAACGGTGGCTGCGTCAGTGTGATGACGTTAATTCGATAGTAGAGGTCTTCTCGGAACTGGCCGTTTGCGACAGCTTCTTCCAGATTCGTATGTGTCGCGAGGATGAGCCGAACGTCCACCTTATGAGTCGTGTTACCGCCGACCGGTTCAAATTCGCGATCCTGAATGACACGAAGCAGCTTCACCTGCAGCGATGGTGATGCGGTAGCAATTTCATCCAGGAACAGGGTTCCACCGTCAGCCTGAAGGAACTTCCCGACCTTGTCATGAGAGGCTCCGGTGAAGGAACCGGCTACGTGCCCGAACAGTTCGCTTTCGAGCAGATTCTCGGGAAGTGCTCCGCAGGCAACTTCAACAAAGGGACGGTCTGCGCGATTGCTGAGCTGATGAATAGAACGGGCCGTCATTGTCTTGCCGGTACCGCTCTCACCGAGAATCAATACTGTGGTTCGTGTGTCAGCTACGCTCTCGATCAGCTCAAACATCCGCAGCATCTTATAGTCTTTTCCAACGATGCTGGAGAGACCGAAACGCTGCGTCAGTTGCGCCTTGAGCTTCTTGTTTTCGACAAGAATCTGCCGTTGACCAAGTGCTCGATCGATTGAGAATCGCAGTTCTTCATCGATCACGGGCTTCGTCAGATAATCGAATGCCCCCATTCGGATAGCTTCGACAGCGCTTTCGATCGTGCCAAATCCGGTCAGCAGGATGATTGCGGTCTCAGGTGTGTTCTCACGTGCCCACGTCAGGAGCTGAAAACCGTCCTGATCAGGCAGATTCACATCGCAGACAACGACTTCGAATGGAAACTCTTCCATTCGTTCGATGGCTTCCGTACATGTGGAGGCGGTTTCCGTTCGATGGCCCAGGCTTCTCAGATAGTCAGCCATAGCGTTTTGGATGTGGCGATCATCATCGACGACCAGCAAAGATCCGGATGCACCGCGTGCCATAAGTATTCCCCTCGGTTGTCCCGTCGACGTAATAATTGCTGCCAATAATTTTCCCGGCAGATGTCGACTACTTGTCAAATGCGTTTTTGGAGCACCTGCAAAACTGTTCCCAGCGTGAAATGCCACAAAGGAAACAGCGTGGCCATCCATGGCAACATGTTGCAAAATGCGAGAGAGGGGATCTCTCAACGTTAGGTTGTCTTTTGCCGTCGGTCGGGTGAACTCCGGCAACGATGTGGTGAAATACGATCGTCACCTGGTCCCAGACTGCTTAATCGATAAAACCTGTCTCCAAGCTGACAAGGCGAGCCCTACTACCGTGAAAATCCTCATTGCCGACGACGAGCAATCTGCGCGATATGGAATGGCCAGGGCGCTGAAGGGCGAGAATCGAATCATCTTTGAAGCCGCCAATGGTCAGGATGCACTGGACGCCATTGCATCCAACGCCCCGGATCTGGTCTTCCTGGACCTGAACATGCCTGTCCTGGATGGCCTCGGCGTGCTGCGGCAGCTGCAACAACATTCAAATATGGTTCATCCGGAAATGATCGTTGTCACCGCCAGCGATACCGTTCACCACGCAGTGGAATGCATTCGGAGCGGTGCTTCCGATTTTCTCACCAAACCGTACGACCTTGAACATCTTCGCGCTATTGTCCGCCGTTCGGAACAGAGAGTGGGCCTTCAGCAGACCGTCGAACGACTGCAGCGCCAGATCTCCACGGGACACAAATTTGGTCACATGCTGGGTGTCAGCCGGGCGATGCAGAAACTGTTCGGGCAGATTGAACGCGCTGCGCGAACAGATCTGCCCGTATTGATTCGTGGGGAAAGCGGAACCGGCAAAGAACTCGTCGCTCGCGAACTTCACGCCCGCAGCCATCGGGCAAACGGGCCGTTCGTCGCCGTAAATACCGCCGCGATCGCTGAGTCTCTTGTGGAAAGTGAACTATTTGGCCATATCAAAGGATCGTTTACGGGAGCCGACAGGAATCGAGATGGCGTCTTCCGTCAGGCAGATGGTGGGACCCTGTTTCTGGATGAGATCGGTGACATGCCCCCCGGCGTGCAAACACGGTTGCTTCGGGTACTTCAGGAAT
>JAGQQE010000461.1 GCA_020426345.1 Planctomycetaceae bacterium | reverse complement strand
ATAGTCTGCCTTCAGGCGATCTTCCGTGTCGTCCGCACCATACATATTCAGAATGTGGGCCGGTTCGGTTGAAAGATCGCTGATTTCAGGGACAGAAAGCTGCATTCTTGCGGCCAGCTCATAGCTGGCGATTCTGGCAGCAAGCTCACTGTCACCGGGGTTCTGCATCAGGTGTTCGCTGTTGATTTTCCGCAGGAGATCCCGCGCTGCAATGTCTGCGTCGCGAGAAACAGTTGGCGGAGGTGTCAGGTTTTGAATCGGATCACTGGCGTTGAATGCGGTGCCCTGGAAAACAGCCGGAAGAAATCCGGGGCCCCAATTGTTGATACTGGCCTGCGGGATTCCTCGAGGATCCGGGATAGCGACAAACGCTGGCAGGTCCTGATTTTCGGTTCCCAGGGCGTATGTCACCCAGGCTCCGATACTTGGAAAGCCATCCTGAACAAAGCCAGTCGAAAGGAAATTTTCCGCCGGGCCATGTGTGTTCGACTTACTTGTTAGTGAATGAACGAAAGCGAAATCGTCAACGAGTTCGGCGAGGTGCGGAATCATGTCCGAAACCATTTTGCCGCATTCCCCGTGGGGCCGAAATCCATACTGGGGCCGAGCCAGGTTTCCGGCAGGTCCCTGAAATGTAACAGACGGTCCTCCAGGCAATGGCTGATCATCATGCTTGATGAGTTCGGGTTTATAATCCCAGGTCTCAAGCTGACTACACGCTCCGGCACAGAAAACGACAAGCACATTCTTCGCGCGCGGTTGAAAATGCCCGTGCCGGGGTGCGTGTGGATGTCGAGGATCAATATTGGGTTCGATTCGCTGCGGTCGATTTTCGGAATTGCTGGCAAGAAGTTGCTGTGAGGAAAGCAGTTGCGTTAATGCGATCCCACTGAGAGACGAAACCGATTGGCCAAAGAAATTCCGCCGATCCAGCAGCTGACGGCCAGCGTTCGTGATACGTTCTGAAGACGATTTCATGCGGCAACTCGAATTGGAGGCAAAGGTCAATCAGGTAAAACGAAGGCTATGGCAGGAAGAGAAATTCGTTGCTGTTGAGCAGGACACGACAAAGCGTCTTCAATCCATGCTCCTGAACGACTGGACTGATCCGTTGAAATTCGGATTCCCCGGGGAGCCTGGAAAGCGTCAACAAGTACGCGCGGTCAATCTGTTGCCGTGTGTCAGAACCAACTTCACCTTCAATTCGTTCGGCCAGTTTCGTCGATCGATCGTAGACGAACGGGCTGTTAAACAGATTCAAAGCCTGAATCGCCGTTGTAGACAAACTCCGTCGTGGCATTGCCTGGCCGGCGTCCGGACAGTCGAAGGACCCGAAGACCGGCACCTTTTCCATGCGGATCTTGTGAGCGTAAATCATGCGCCGCATATGATCGGGCGTGAACTTCTCAACCGGAGGGAAGCCGTTCAGTCCGCCACGGGTCTTAAAGAAATTGAATCCCGGGCCTCCGGTTTGAAGGTTTAACTCGCCGGTAATCTGCAGCATTCCGTCGCGGATCGCTTCGGCTTCAATCCTTCGAGAAGTAAATCTCCAAAGCAATCGATTTCCCCGATCAATGGCTGCCGCTTCAGGTTCAATATGACTGGATTGCTGCCATGCTGTGGACATCAGTAAAAGGCGATGCATGTGCTTGACGGACCATCCGCTGCGGATGAATTCGCTGGCGAGCCAGTCCAGCAATTCCGGGTGTGTGGGGCGTTCTCCATTGAGACCAAAATCACTGGGTGTTCCAACGATCCCCTGACCAAAGTGATATTGCCAAATCCGATTGACCATGACCCGCGCGGTCAGGACATTTCTTCCTGACCCAATCCAGTTCGCCAGCGCGAATCGTCGCTGCTGGTCGGCAGTAAACTCCTCAACCTGCGGTTTAGCAAGCGAATGCGAAGAATGCGTTTGCCGGTCGATCAACACATCGATACCCGTCGCTTTGGCATCCGGATGACTGACAAAGACCGCGGGAATCGCTGGCGTTGTCTCTTCGAGCCTTTGTTCAGCATCACCTCGACGCAACAAAAATGTCTTTTCGGGCTCATGGAACACTCCGGCGTAAACCATGCGAGGTGTTTCCAAACTGGACTTCTGCTCACTGAGCTGACGCAGTTCTTCCGAAAGTGCATTGAGATCGGTGACTGAGCCATCGGCCGTCGCTGTTGCATCTGAGGAGGTAAGCCATTTTGAACGCAGCATCGCCTGCACCAGGTCAAATGGAGCATCCATTACCGCGCGATCACTGTTTGTCGCGACGGTGTTCCATTCCTGGCCGTCCAGAGAAACATCAATCGAATAACGAACTGGCAATCGATCTCGAAACCTGCCTGTACGATCGCGGCCCCAGGAGAGGCGATCGATCAGGTAAGGTCGCGGGAATTCCAGCTGGACCCACCCTCGACCTCGTTCATTGGAAATCCAGCTGTGTTCGTTCCCATACAAGCCATCGTTGATGTGCCTGAGTTGATGGCGGCCGGTTTCGGAAAGATTGCCACTTGAGGTCGGCTCTGTCCCCAAAGCGGCGAGTGCAATATTCTGGCCGGGTAAGTCAGGAGAATCGGTCGACGCAAACACTTCCAGTTCGTCGAGGCATGGTTCGTACTGATCGTTATTGTGTGTGTTCTGAATCGAAAACCGAACGAACCTGGCTTCAACGGGAGCGAATCGCTCCGAGTTAGCTGCAAAGTTCAAGGGCGGCCGCAGAATCGGCTGCGCCGTTTGCAATGAACCAGCCATGTCAGGGGAAACTTCCTGCAGGACAATAACATCCGCGGTTATTCCGCTACCGGTTTGTCCGGACCGAAGAATCAAACGCGAGCGAGGCTGCAATTCCAGACGTCCCACGGGATAGAGTCCGCTCCACAGCGGCTTCTTTTCTGAATCTCCCTCGCTAATGCCTGCCAGATAATACTGGTCGATCCTGGCGACCTCGCGCTGATCGTCGAGCGTCTGCAGGTCGCCATCCAGATCCAGAATATAGCGAGCATCACGAGTGTGCACACCGCTCCCGTGAGCCCCCCAGCTTATCCACAGATCAAAAACACCGGCGGCACCCGGATTGTAAGTCATGATGTCGGCGCCCGGCTGACCGTCTTTTCCGGGTTGATTGTTCCACCATGTGTACTGGCCGCCACTGATATTGCCGACAAGCTCCTTTGACCCACCATCGTCTCGGTATCCCCGCTGAACACCACCGGGATTTGTCCCCGGGCCATTGGCTGGTTGAAGGATGGTTGTGAACTGAGGGTCCTGTTCATCAATGACCAGCGTACGAACATTCAGCGCGAAGGGTTCATATTGAAGAAGACGATCCTGCAGTTCTTTGATCTTCACCGCAAGATCATTTGCCTGTTGTCGTCGATGCTCAGTTTCAGCATCTCGAATCGGTCGATCCCCGTAGTCGACGCCGGCAAAGAACGCCTGCATCGAGTAATAGTCCTTAGCGCTGATGGGATCGAATTTATGATCGTGGCATCTGGCGCACCCGATCGTCAATCCAAGAAAGGTCCCGCCTGTTCCCACGATCATTTCATCCAGCGCATCCTGCCTGGCAGCGCGTTTCGACTCTTCATCTGCTCCGATTTGCCCCGGCAGAAGCACGGCGCTGGCAACAAGAAACCCGGTGGCCGCATCAGCGCCGTACACATCACCAGCGATTTGTTCGCGCACAAACTGATCGTACGGCAGATCTGCGTTGAATGACTGAATAACATAGTCCCGATAGGGCCACGCATTTTCTCTGGGTGTATTCACCTCAAAACCGTGCGTGTCTGCGTAGCGGACAATATCAAGCCAGTGTTGAGCCCAGCGTTCACCATAGCGAGGGCTTGCAAGCAAACGTTCGATCAGTCTCGGCCATGCGTCCACAGAGCGATCATTGCAGAACTCTTCGACCTGCTCCGGCGCAGGAAGCAGGCCTGTCAGCACGATCGACGCTCGCCGAATCAGTGTCCGCCGATCCGCCCTGGGAGAATATTCAAGCCCTGCCTCATTCAGACGAGACACGAGAAACCTGTCCACGGCAGTGAATCGGGGATCGTCCGACGCCGGGGGTTCACCGGGCACGATGGGCTGAAATGCCCAATGGCTGAGCCGTTTGTCGATGGCAGCTTCTCGGTCGTACTCAGTTTCCGGCCAGTTCGCGCCAGTATCGATCCAGCTCTTCAGTAGATTGATCTGTTTCGGCGAAAGTC
>JAGQQE010000460.1 GCA_020426345.1 Planctomycetaceae bacterium | reverse complement strand
CGCATTGTGTATGGGTTCAACCGGTTGTCCGCAAGTGTTTTTGGCGAGCGGGATGCGTCAGCGTCCCGGTACGGGATTCGGTGTTGAAGCCATCGCGTGTTGGTGTTGACGGAGATGTACCGGCCGGCTGACGCCAGGCCGCTCGCCGGGATGATTTTGGTTTCAAACGGCGATTGGCTTGTGTTTATCGGCGAACGGGATGCGTCAGCTTCCTGGTATGGGTTTGGTGTTGAAGGCGTCCAGTGGTGGAAAGCACTAAAGGGTAAGCGCTCGAGGGGACATTCTGAATGGACCTTTGTTCTTCGCAAACCAAGGATCTCGCCGTTTCCAACATCGATGTCTGAATACGTCAGCGGCCCGATTCAGGTGGCCATGCGCAAGTCTTCCTCCGTCAGCGTTTGAAAGTCGAGACCTTCATGTCGGTGACGTGAGTCCACAGGAAGCAATCAGAACGGCTCGGAGGACGGTTTGCTCGTTGGCTGTCTGGATCTTCAAGATGCGTGCGCAAGCAAACCAACGATTAGTGCAAATCCGAAGAGTAGTATCACGAAGGACATCACCAGGATCTCCTGGTTCACCCGGTGTTGGTTCTCCTGTTCTTGTAATCTTGCCCGCTCAGCATCCTTGTCAATGGCGTCAACCGGCAGCGGGTACGCCATGGGCAACTTTGTTAGGGTGTTGTAGGCCACCTGGTGCAGATTTGCGTTCACCAGATTGCATTCGGACAAGTCGAGTCCTTGGATGTCACACCCGACCAGATTTGCTCCGTACAAGTTTGCCCCACTGAAATCGACGCCGCTTAAGTTCATGCCGTGCAAGTCCACTTGGTGCAGGTTGGACTTCGAAAAATTGCATTCGCGGAATGTGCAACTGGTAAACGTTTGTCTCAGGAAGAATGGGACGTTCCGTTCGACGCCCAATGTGGCACTTGGAGTGGATGCCGTTTCCTCAGCCGTCGGAGGTGCAACGAAAACCGCTCCGCGCAAGTCACAGTGACTAAAGTTCACTGTGTGCAACGTCGTTGCTTTCGTCTCGACCGACTTATCAACCACACGGCTCTTGTCATCATAGTATGAAAATCGAAAACTTTGGGATTTTTCCGTGGTTCCCATGATCGCACCGACCTGGTAGAAGGTTGCTTTGATCATGCTGGAACCGCGAAAGTTTGCCCCGGTCAGATTTGCACCACCGAACTGCACCCCATCAAAGTCACAGGAAAGTGCGGAACATTTCGTGAGGTTGGCGTTGCTGAAGTCGCATCCAGCCAAGACGGCACCATCCAGCTTCGCGCCAGACAGGTTGGCGGCGCGCAGCGAGATCCCGCGAAGGTCGACGCCGCTCAGGTCACAATTTGCCAGTTCAGAACCACTGCGTTTCAGGTGTTCTGAGAGGGTGAGAAACGAACTGGTACCGTCAATCCGCATGACGATTGCTTCCGTGTTCGGCTGCTGTGGACCATGACTCCTGAGTGAACGATCGTATTCCCGCCGGCGCATCTCATCCGACAGGACTTCAAATGCTTTCTGCACCTGCAGAAATCTGTCTCGACCTTCTGGCGACTTGTCCTTGTCCGGGTGGTATTTAGCGCTCAAACTACGATGAGCAGCCCGAATCACTTCAGCCGATGCAGATTCTGAAATCTCAAGCACTTCGTAATGGGTCAACATTTCGCAGCCATGTTCGTCGATTGTTTCACCGAATTGCGCGAAATTATCGTTTGCCGTGGCATCACGCAACCATTCTGGCACGATCACTTCCATTTCCAAAACCGGCTTATGAATTTGCTGCATCATCAACGTCTTTGCACAAAACCGGGCTTCCTCTGACCCAGCAGCGATTGCCTCTCTGTTGGAAGCCGATCGAGCGGCTCGGGTGCTGTCGGATCAGCGGATTTCGCTCGGCAGTGACAACGCTAAAGGCAAGTCGAATCATGCGGTGCGTCTTGTTGTGATCGAAGCAAAGCCGCACAAGTCGAAGGGAAAGCTGGGGACAGGTTCGGAGCCAGCAAAGGGGTCCGGGCCAGCAAAAGGGGTCCGGTCTCTTTGATTGTGTTGCGGGTCGCATCCTGCAGGATCTTGTCGATAGCACGCACGAAACGCATTTGTCCGGGTGGTGAGGTCGCGTCATTTTGATCGCGACGTTGCCGATGGTCTGGCGGTTCCTGTCTCATGCCACGACAGAATTCTCCCCGGTTGTGTCCGGTTGCCGCCGGACAATAGAATCACCAAGGGCTCTGCTGCTGGTACGAGGCTCAGGACCAACATCGCTTGCCGCCCGCGGCATCTGGTTCTCATCTTGTCTCGCAACTGTTCGGGTTCGTGTTGCAGAATTACATGAGGGCCTTGCGAGTCCAGGCATCGTTGATTCTGACTTCAGTCGCGCGAAGGGCCTCCACCGTCCACTAGACACAGGCTTCATCCCTCTCATCCTTCAAAACATCCGAGTCCAACTCCATGTTGCCACATTTCGCCAGCTTAGTGCAGTCCCTGAGTGCAGTGGCCTCCTGCCTCCTCTTCCTGCCACTCACCGTCAACGCCAGCCTTGAAACAACTTCCAATACGCCCAGCAGTCGCCCGAATATCATTGTCATTCTGGCGGATGACATGGGGTATTCTGACCTGAGCTGCTACGGAAACGATCGCTACACAACGCCGCATCTGGATCGGCTGGCGGCTGAAGGAATGAAGTTTACCGACTTTCATTCCAATGGAGCTGTTTGTTCGCCCACCCGCGCGGCGTTTATGACAGGGCGGTACCAGCAACGATGTGGTATTGATGAAGTCATCACTGCGGACCCCGCCGCAGGCAAGCGGGATCGTCTGGGCTTGCCGGACCATGAAATCACACTCCCGGAAGCACTGCGAGAATCAGGTTACCGGACCGGCATGTGCGGTAAATGGCATCTGGGATACACTGCTCAGTTCAATCCGACGAAACACGGTTTCAATACATTCAATGGATATGTGAGTGGGAATGTCGATTTCCACACCCACATTGATCAGGCGGGATTCGAAGACTGGTGGCATAACACAGAACTGCACCCGGAAGCCGGATACTCAACACATCTGATTACAAATCATGCGATCGAATTCATCGAAGAAAACGCCGGCGGCGAGAGACCCTTTTTTCTGTACGTCGCCCACGAAGCACCGCACTACCCGTATCAGGGACCATCTGACCCACCTGTCCGCGGACCCGGGGCTCAGGAACCTCTGAAGGAAAAGGCTGAAATCCAACGGGCCTATCGAGAAATGGTTCGGGAAATGGACAAGGGTGTCGGACAGATCCTGACTGCACTGGAAGCAAAGAAGATCACCCAGAATACGATTGTCTTTTTCTTTTCAGACAATGGCGGTACGCGTGAAGCGAACAATGGACTGTTGCGAGGATTCAAAGGATCACTTTGGGAAGGCGGCCATCGGGTCCCGGCGATTGCTCGATGGCCCGGCACTATCAAAGCCGGAGCCACGACGTCACAGACAGCCATCGGCATGGACCTCATGCCAACATTTCTGGAGCTGGCCGGCGCCAAGACGAATGAAGAACGCAAACTGGATGGCTCCAGCCTTGCCAGCCTGCTCACACGGCAGACACCACTTGCTGAACGAACTCTCTTCTGGCAATTCAACCAGTCGATGGCCGTTCGTCGAGGTTCATGGAAGCTGATTAAGAATGCGCCGTTTCTCTCCAGGATACGCCAAAAGAAGGCTGCGAACGAACCCACCGTCGCGCTCTTCAACCTGGAGGATTCGATCGGCGAATCCGTCGATCTGGCAACCACCATGCCCGACATGGTTGAAGACCTCCAGACTCAACTGGAAGCCTGGCAACAAGACGTACGGGCCTCTCACACGACGTCTGCGGAATGACGTCTGCGGAGTTACGTCTGAACCAGGTGGCTTCGACCGGACTGCTTCAACCGTGGCGGCGGCGTGAATCGTCCGCACAAATTCTCACCCCCAACAGCGGGATGGACACGGGCTGCCATAGCGAATCAGAATACCGGACCAAAATCGCTTACTCTCAACCGCTGCAGAATCATCAAGGGAAAGAACGGAATCATGTCGAATCCACGTCGTATTGTCATCGTTGGCGGTGTTGCAGGTGGAGCATCGGCTGCAACACGAGCTCGCCGATGTAATGAACACGCAGAAATCATTCTGCTCGAAAAGGACGACTACGTTTCGTTTGCCAACTGTGGGCTTCCGTA
>JAGQQE010000459.1 GCA_020426345.1 Planctomycetaceae bacterium | reverse complement strand
AAACTGCATCCATGCCCTTCGTCGCCTTCGGAAGTTGTTGACGAGCCATCGGCCCGTTTGGTGATTTTCCAGCCCAGTGAGACACACACATCAAACAGTACGGAGTCAGCGGCCATCAAACAGGCGGAAGCCTTCCTGAACTCCCGTGGGTCGGGGCCGCGAATTTATCGCAACATGCTGGTGTTCGTCGCACCGGACCACGCTCGTATCGCCGAGCTGGAAGATGCCGTGAGATGGAGCATGGCCTGGGAAGCGATCTACTCGAAACGCGAAGAGCTGGATCTGAACCAGTCACAGATCAGGACAGCAGATGCGAAGCGCAAAGAATGGGAAGGCGTCGTTGGCCAGCGAATCAGTGAAACGTACTGCTGGCTGATTGTCCCGACGCAACTGAAGTCCAGCGAGCCGGTCAGTTACGAGGCATTTCGGCTACGGGGATCGGATTCCATTGCAGAGCGAGCGTCTAAGAAGCTCGCGGACCAGGGGGCGTTGGTTACCGTCTACGGCAGCAACCTGCTGAGAATGGTTCTGGACGATATTCCATTGTGGCGCGGCAACCATGTGCTCGTGAAGCAGCTCTGCGAGGACTTTGCCCAGTACCTGTACCTACCGCGTCTCAGAAACGACCGGGTATTGCTGGCCTCGATTCAGCAGGGAATCTCGATGTTGATGTGGGCAGATGACGGCTTCGCCTACGCTCAGGACTTCGACGCAGACCGCAACCGATACGTCGGACTCTGTGCGGGTCGAAGCACGCAGGTCTCCGCAGATCACACGAGCCTGGTAGTCAAAGCTGATGTTGCGGCAGCTCAGCTTGCGGCAGCAACCACCGCTGCAGGTGCTGGTCCGGTAGCTATAGGCCGGTCAGTCGGCGATCCCGGCCCATCCACCACGACAACTTCAGTTGGTGGCACTACGCCCGTTGAACCAGAACAAGTCAAGCCAACACGCTTCTATGGAAGCGTCACACTCGATGCGACTCGCCTCGGCCGTGACGCCGGACGCATCTCCGAGGAAATCCTCAGCCATCTAGCCAGCCTTCAGGGGGCCAAAGCAGAAGTCACCCTCGACATCGAAGTCCGAATCCCGGACGGCGTACCCGACAACGTCGTCCGCACGGTTACCGAAAACTGCCGCACACTAAAATTCGACAACCAAGGTTTTGAGGCGGAATAACAACGGGAACAACCGCACGCATGGGTAGCAACTGAAAAGAATGGCAAGAGAAAAGAGTGGGAGCGGAATGTGAATCAACTGCTCGCAACTCAACATTCCATCTTGGGATGGCAGGCGACTTGCCCAATTGATTCCGTCAGTACCAAGTGTCGGACTTCGGCCCAGAATTCCATATTGGTGTGCATTCCTGTGTTCCACACTGAAGATGAAGGAGAGTTCGTGAAAACAACATTTTCCCCAAATCCGCAGATGAACGGTTGTACGTTCTTGGATTCAACCGCCGCAACACTCCCCCGGCGCCACCATTTTCAAACGCCCTCAAAATATGCAATTTGCTTGTCAAGCTATCACCAGTTGAATATACCGTCTAAGAAATCTGCTCTAGAGATCACCCTTTCTAAGTTCTTGTAGTCGTCGGGATACCTCCGCACCTCAGCCGACGGCAAGTGTCGAGCGCGCTCGGCCAGCAGATTCGAACGGGTATATGTGACGTACAAGAGATCGGTGGCCCGAGTCATAGCTACAAATAGAACTCTCGCCTTGCATGCATCCTCATCCGTAGCATCAGCAAGGCTCACCGGGAGGTCAGTTGCCTCCCCACCAAAAAGAAATACTACCTGAAACTCCAGCCCCTTGGCGGAGTGTGCCGTCATCAGCTTTACACAGTCCTGTTCCAGATCAAATTCATGTCGGTTTTTTTGATCTTTGTTTAGAACAAAGTATGGAATTCCCTCGACTCTCAAAGCTTTCGGGATACTCTTGGTACCCGCTCGCTGCGGATAGAGCACTGCAATGTCGCGGTAAGTCACCCGACCTTCATTAACTAACCGTTTAGCTTCACGAGCGATGAACTCTGACTGGGCGTCCAAAGTCTTGCCCCACACAACTTTCACTGACTCTCCTTTAAGATCAAACTGAGGCAGCCGTGGCTGGTATGGGTTCCCTTCCGCAAGACCTCGTTCGCCTGTGACGTTGAAAACTGTGCCATATGCAAAGCGTCCAATCTCTTCCGTATTCCTGTAATTCGCGTCGAGCAAGACGACTCTGACATCTTGCTCAAAAAGTTTATCGAGACTGCTGACCTGATAAATGGACTGCGTCTTATCGAATGCAAAGACTGTACCGCCACCCCCCCTTCGAAGTGCGGTCTCGATAAACTGAATCCAGGATCTCTTAAAGTCCTGTCCTTCGTCGATGAGAATGGCATCGACTGTCTCCTTGCCGACGCGATTACCGATGGCATTCAGGAGACGGTTGCTCTCTTGCATGGACTCTGCTTCGGAGCCAGCGAGAGGCAACCTAATACCGAGTTTAATCATCCAGCTGTGAAACGTCGACACTTGGACGGCTGGATGGTTCGGCCCGACCAGCTGTTGTAAATAGCTGACCAAAGAGTTGTTAAAACATAATAGCTGGATGTTCCAGTCGGGATTACGCTCCGCAAGGAATCGAGCTCTGGCCGCGAGAATCAAGGACTTTCCACTTCCGGCGACACCAGATATCACCGTCACCCCATCGCTGATCATCCGAGCACAGCTTTTCTGATCCGCATCAAGAAGAATTCGCATCTCCATCCTCTCGTGTCGACATTCAACAGTAACAAGCCTGGAGAGATCAAAGCGATCCTCAGGATACAGCCTTTCTCGGATGAAATTAAGTTCATCTTCCGTCAGACGCGCACCACGACTCTTAAGCCGTTCCCCCAATACCTCACTGCAGAGTGCATCAGCACAGATTGCCATATGAGAACCTGTTTTGAAATTGCGTTGATTTGAGAAAACGGCTACGGCTCCCTCGTGAGTTCTTGGCAACTCCAAGGAAGGAGCCGCAGTCGTGTTGAAGACTCAGTATCCCAGCGATCTCTCGAATGGGCAATGGCAATTGATCCGCAGATTCATCCCGAAACCCTCTCGCCGAGGCCGTCACCGCATCGATCGGCGGCGGATCGTCGATGCCGTCCCGTATGTCGTCCGAACCGGGTGTCAGTGGCGGATGCTTCCCTGCAACTTCCCGAACTGGAGTACCGTCTACGGAGTCTACCGACAGTGGATCCGCTCCGGAGTCTGGGAACAAATCCACCGGTCTTTGAGAGAGCAACCTCGACGAACCTCCGACAGAAAATCGAGGCCCACCGTGGCCATCGTCGACAGTCAGTCCGCCCGAACTGGCGAGGGAGGAATCGAACGGGGTTACGACGGTGGCGAGAAAATCACGGGTCGCAAGCGGCATATTGCCGTCGACACATTGGGATTGATCGTTTCGGTCGTGGTTCACGGTGAAATGAAGGGCTCTTTCGGTTTGTCGGGATTGTTGATTTCGAGAAGACTGCGGAGGATCTTGGGGTCAATGTTGGGGTTGATTTCACGAATAGAACCATCCGCAAAGAGTGCTTGAGGATTCCTGGACGAAAATAAAGAAACGTGACGACCATCAAGAAATCTCTTCCCATGAGAATTGACTCCTTTGATTGCCTCCTCGATGGACCAGTCACGAGGCTCCATCCAGTGAATTCCAGAATTATGAGTTTCGACGATTAGAATGGAATTCGAAAGCTTTCCGTCAAAACCGTCAAATTTCACAGCTACGCGTGGAGGAAACGAAGTGTTTTGGCCAACCACAGCTATGTAGCTAGTATCGTGAATCGAACTCGGGTCAGCTGGACAATGATAATACCCCCCCACCTTGTCGGCCAATTTCAGATTGTCGGGGCCATCCCATGGCTGGTCAGTCCGGTATCCTCCCGGAAGCACTCCAGCGGCATCGGGCAATGCGTAATTGCCACCCGGTAATATTGCCACACGCCAGCTGTAGGGATGTCTGACACCTTCCCCAAGATTCACCTGCATTGGAAGGGCGTTGTAAAAATCGTGGTAACCCCGAAGAGAATCCCCGTAATTCCGAAGATTCTCACGACATGTGGTCCTCCCGCCATCCTTCTTTAAATCCATGATGACATACGCCATGAAGAACAGCAGCAGTGGACAGACGGTCAGAAGATATATCACCGGATAAACCCTCTTCACAATGCGGCAATAACTCCTGTCTCTGAAGCCACTT
>JAGQQE010000045.1 GCA_020426345.1 Planctomycetaceae bacterium | reverse complement strand
TGGACCCGAGAGAATTGCTGATCAGTTGGAAGAAGTTTTCGAACGCTTGGCACGCGCAAGGTAGGCGGCACCAATCAGGACAACCAGGAGATGCACTGACGCAATCTCGAACGGAAGCAAATACGCAGGGCTTTTGACAGAATCTTCAGGAGCACCAAGATCCTTATCCGGCCTCAGTCCCAGCAAACTCAACCCCAGAGGTCTGAGCGTGTTGCCGACGACCGGCCCCTGCTCTACGACCGCTGGCGATTCTCCAGCCATCCAGTCCACCTTGCCGGTGCTTGCAACGACCATGAAAAGGAAGAGCAGGCCGAGGAGACCCGCCACGACCATTTCACCGGATGAGGTTTCAATTTTCTGGTAAGGACCACTTGCAGTTAACATGATGCCAAACACCAGAAGGACCAGTGTCCCCCCGACATAAACCAGTAACTGCGCCGCACCCACAAAGTCTGCATCCGCGAGGAAGAACAAAGCGGCGGTGCTGCCAAGGCAAATGATCAGCCAGAACGCCATTCGAACGACCGTCTGACTCACTACGACCGCCACTGCACTGAGGCAGGTTGCCAAAGCAAAGATCGTAAATAATACGGATTCACCACTCATTGCTGTCCTCCTGGCAGTTCCAGCCCAGCGGTTGCAATTGAGCTGTCGGAAGCTCTTGCCGAGACATGCTCCTCGCCTTCGTGATGCTCAGCATCTCCATGATCGACTTCATCGGGGTGCTCCGACGTCTGTTCTACCGGCAATGATGCCGTTCTTCCCGCCTGCTCTCGCAAAGCCGCGCTGACACGTTCTCCCAGTGCAGGTCCGAGCGTCGTCTGGCCGGTCTGAGCCAGCGCTAACGGCCAGATCGTCACAGCAAGAAACAGAAAACAACTGATCGGCACGAGATACTTAAGACAGGTTGTCATCACCTGGTCGATTCGGAGACGAGGCAAGGTCCATCGCAGCCAGATCTGAACGAAGACGCCCGCGGAACCCTTCACAGCAAAGACAAGTGCACCGATCACATTCGCCAGATAGCCCGCCAGTGCCGATCCCTCACCGGAAGCAGCCTGCGAGCGAGCCGCATACAGTGCACTGTCAATTGGATCAATGCCCGTGTTCCAGCCACCCAGAAACAGAATCGAGGCGACTGCACAGACAGCAAACATGCTGGCGTATTCGCCCATAAAGAAGAACGACCACCGCATCCCGCTGTATTCCGTGTGAAAACCACCCACCAATTCGCTTTCGGCTTCTGCCAGGTCGAATGGTGCGCGTTTACAACTCGCGGTGGCGACGACGAAATAGACGAAGAAAGCGATGAATGTGAACGGGTCGTGCATGATGAACCAGTTGGTGAACCAGCCCCTCTGCATGGAGCCGATTTCTCCCAGATTCAATGTGCCTGCGGAAACGACGGGTATCAGAGCACAGATTGCGAGCGGAATCTCGTAGCTCACCATCTGAGCCGCCTCCCGCATGCCCCCGAAAAGCGACCATTTCGAACCGCTGGCATATCCAGCCATGATAATGCCGAACACTTCCAGCGACAGGATCGCCAAAAGGATAAATAAGCCTGAGTCTGCGGCGACCGCAACCCAACCATGACTGAATGGCAGCACCATGAATGCTGCGAACGATGAAATACAGACGATGTAAGGGGCGGATCGAAACAGCATAGAGTCCGCAGCAGGAGGACAGAGATCTTCCTTCTGGACCAGTTTGATTCCGTCAGCCAGGGACTGCAGCCACCCGAAACGGCCACCAACGCGAGTCGGGCCGAGACGGTCCTGAATACGCCCGGAAACTTTTCGCTCAAGCCAGATGAAGGCGAACGGCGAGATGGCGAAAACATGAACCAGCAGAATTGCGTGCACGATGGCCGCCAGCAGATAGCCGTATCCGTTCAGCTTATCAATGCCGTTGAAGAATTCTGCTAATGATTGTGTCGCAAAAAGCATACTGTCACACCAAAAGGCAGTTGGTCACCACTCTGACTCAAGAGCAACTCGTTGCCGAAAGTCAAAATGTGGAGCTGGGCAGCACAAGTGCCACACAGCGCGCAGTGCTAAAGTCACCAGGCTAAATCCACCAGAGCAATAATCCCTCAGCGCTGGGCGATTAAGGGGCCTCGGAATATGACAAATGCAAAGTTGGACTGCAACCAACCGGTCCTGGCTTTCGCAACACCGGTTTCAGTTAGCTACAATTGCTCATTGAAAGCAAACTGATTTCTCAGGCCCGAGAAATGAACTGACTGGCATTATGGCGAAGCGTGTTGTTCTGGCGATGAGTGGTGGAGTCGATAGTTCTGCCGCTGCCGTGCTCCTTAAGGAACAGGGATACCAGGTCATCGGATTGTTCATGCGATCCGGTGAAAGTGAATCGTCCTGCGCTCTCTCATCGGACGGCCTGCTTCCTGTGATCAATCAGTCCTCTCATCGGCAGGGATGTTGCAGCGCTGAGGATGCAGGTGATGCTCGACGCGTAGCGGACAGACTGGGGATTCCCTTCCATTCGCTGAACTTTCAGGATTCGTTTCGTCGCATCAAAGACTACTTTGTTGAGGAGTACCTTGCCGGGCGAACACCAAACCCATGCGTTCAGTGCAATAACTGGCTGAAGTTCGGGAAACTATGGGATTTTGCCAAACAAGTCGGTGCTGAATACATCGCGACCGGCCACTACGCTCGCGTGATTCAGGATGCACACACCGGACATTGGCAGCTGCATCGTGGTGTCGACCTGAACAAGGATCAGTCTTACGTTCTGTTCGGGATCGATCGAACATTGCTTCCGCAGATTCTGTTTCCGCTCGGTACGTACCAGAAGCCCGCCATCCGGGAACTGGCCGCGGAGTCCGGGTTGAAGGTGGCCAACAAGAAGGATAGTTACGAAATTTGTTTCGTGCCAGACAATGATTACGCCGGATTCATCCAGCGTTGGCATGGCCAGACAGAGACCGCAGGGACATTTGTGGATACCCAGGGGAACGTTCTTGGGGAGCACTCCGGATACGAACAGTTCACGGTTGGGCAACGCAAAGGGCTGGGGCTTGCGTTTGGCGAACCCAGATTTGTGGTTCGGATCGATCCTCAGAAGAAACAGGTCGTTCTGGGAGTGCCGGATGACCTGATCACAGAGTCCGTTTGTGTGGATCAGACAAACTGGCTGGTCGACGAACCTCTGAGTGCATTCGAGTGTGAGACGAAGCTTCGATACCGATCCACTTCGATTCCATGTCGCGTGACTCCGCAGCCGGGTCAGCGGGCTGTTTTGACATCGGATGAGACGTTCAGCGCTGTCGCGCCAGGGCAGGCGGCTGTCTTTTATCAGGGCAGTCAAGTGCTTGGCGGCGGTTGGATTGCGTGAGGCCAAAAGCAAAGGATTCTGCGCGTTCCGAAACTTGGTACTCGGGAGGTTGCCAATGTCACCGATCCCTCTTTTCAATTGTTGCGACTCATCGGGGACCCCGGGAGAAGTGATCGGATGAGGCAATACACCGAATTTCTGCCGACAACGGACAACGAGTCCATCCGGCGTGCCGAGGAATTTCTCACCCTGATGCAGCGCCGTCGCACAGTACGGCATTTCTCCGATCAGCAGATTCCCGACTGCGTTGTGAACAATTGCCTTCAGGTGGCACTCTCTGCTCCCAGTGGAGCCAATCAGCAACCGTGGACATTCGTCGTTGTTAAAGATGTGCAGATTCGCAAACAAATTCGCGAAGCTGCGGAAGAAGAGGAACGCCGGTTTTACGAACATCGGGCGCCGGAAGAGTGGCTGAATGCTCTTCGACCGCTCGGGACAGATGCTTCGAAGCCATTTCTCGAAACGGCCCCGATTTTGATTGCCGTCTTTGCAAGGTCATGGACTCCGTCAGAAGGTACCAGGTCGAAGCACTATTACGTGAGTGAATCCGTCGGAATCGCGTGTGGCTTCCTGATTGCTGCTCTGCACAACTGCGGACTGGCGGCGCTGACGCATACGCCATCACCGATGAAATTCCTGAACCATATTCTTGAGCGGCCGGATTTCGAACGCCCTTATCTGCTCCTCGCGGCCGGACGTCCTGCCGCTGGCTGTGAGGTCCCTGATATCGCGAAGCGACCATTCGGCGACTCGGTGTTCTACTGCTGAAAGAGTTCTTCGGAGTGTCGCAGCGCACCGCGCGGCAATGTACTGCAGAGTGCTTCTCCCAATTCGCAAATCCGGTTCTTAACAGAATCTTCATGAGCCATTCGCACGAACTTCATATCACAGCCCGATAGTCCCCCTGCTCAAAGCCGGTCAGTTGATCGAGGTCACGTTTCCGTTCACGTGCATCAGGGGATGCATGGTGGCCTTTCGGCCGGAATATTTTGGAGGGTTGAAATGAGAAGTTCGTCGTCAGGTGCTCTGAAGCGCCGCAGTCAGGGTTTTACGCTGATTGAGCTCCTGGTAGTTATTGCAATCATTGCCATTCTTATCGCACTGCTTCTTCCAGCGGTTCAGCAGGCACGAGAAGCTGCCCGCCGCACACAGTGCAAGAACAATCTGAAGCAGATCGGTCTTGCGATTCATAACTATGAAGGTACTTACGGGACAACTCCAACATCCGGCGAGCACACTCGCAATGGTGGTACCTCCAGTGAAGTTCGAATCTTCTTCCCTGTGTCGTTCTTTACCGCGGCTTTGCCATTTATTGAACAGGCCAACATCTACAACGCGTGGGATTTCAACTACAGCTACCTCGGCGCTCCTGGCAGTGCCACTCTGGGTGCAAACAACCGGGCTTTGGCAAAGAGCAGCATTGCTGCATACCTTTGCCCCAGCAACGGTAATTTTGATGAGCAGGGTGGTGGCGGCTACGGTCAGACTGACTACATGCCAATCGCTTATGCGAACATCATCGACCCAGGCCAGCCAAAAACATCGGTTTCCGTCAAAGGTCCGCTTGCTGACCAGGCATACTTCGCCGACGGATTTCTGTCCGGTGGAGCTCGAGGTGTTGGTAAGTTCCGCGATTGCACCGACGGTTTGAGCAACACGATTGCCGTTATCGAAGATGCTGGGCGACCATCGAATATTGTCGGAAAGTATCCAATCGACCTTGCCGGCAACTCATACACCGACGGCTGTGGTGACGGCACCCGCCGTTGTCCAAACCGCTGGGCAGACGGAGACACTGGAAACGGTGTTTCTGGTCCGCCGAACGGTGCTGTTTCCGGCGTTCGAATTATCAACAACAGCAGCAATCCGAAGGGTGGTCCAGCTGACTGTCCGTGGAGCACCAACAACTGCGGTCCGAACGACGAACCATTCAGTTTTCACACGGGCGGTGTTCAGTGCGTTCTGGGTGACGGCTCGGCTCACTTCCTGTCCGAAAACATCGACACCGGAGTTATGCGTCGTCTTTGCGATCCAAAGGACGGCCTGGTAGTCGGCGAGTTCTGATCGATTTGAACATTCGCGTCTGACCCATGCGACGTTTCCGACACCTTGCGGTTTGATGCCGCAAGGTGTTTTTTTTGCGCAAACTCAGCCGGGTGAAAGGAAACTACGCAAAGGGTCCGGACGAGTACGTGAGCAGCAATGTTCCGACATGATTGACATCGCAGACTTCAGACGAAAGCATCGAGTATGCTTTTCAGCCAACGATTTCAGCGGACGGTCGCGCCTACGCAAGGACTTCACTCAGGACATTGCCGTAGACGTCGGTGAGTCGAAAGTCGCGGCCTCCATACCGATAGGTCAGGCGTTCGTGGTTGATTCCAAGCTGATGCAGGACAGTTGCCCACATGTCGTAAATCGTGCATTTGTTTTCGACGACGTGATATCCAAACTCGTCGGTTGCTCCATAGACCGAACCGCCCTTCACGCCACCTCCAGCCATCCAGACGCTGAATCCAAAGGGATTATGGTCACGGCCATTGCTGCCCTGCGAGAACGGTGTCCGTCCGAATTCTCCAGCCCAGATGATGAGTGTTTCGTCAAGCAATCCACGTTCGCGCAGATCTCTGATCATGGCCGTGATGGGTTGATCAATCTGTCCTGCCATGGCACGATGTCCTCGCTCAAGGTCACCATGCTGATCCCAGGGGTTCGCAGCGCCACCCGCACCGATGGATCGCGTCAGGCAGCTCAGTTCAATGAATCGTACGCCCTTCTCAGCCAGCCGTCGGGCCAGAAGGCATTGTCGACCATAGGCCGCCATTTCCCGATCGTTCGAATCAATTCCGTATGCACGAAGTGTATGTGGTGTTTCTCCGGAAATGTCACACAGTTCCGGAACTGCGGACTGCATCCGATAGGCTGTTTCGTAATTGCGAATCGCGGCTTCGACCTGAGCGTCATCGTCAGCGCGCGTCAGGAACTGCTGGTCATGTTGCCGTATAAAATTCAGGCGGCGCCTTTGCAGCAAACGCGTCTCCTGAGGAGAGATGTTGGCGATGGCTTCCGGCTTGTCTGCCTGAAGAATGGAACCCTGATGAATGGCAGGCAGAAATCCATTGCTGAACAAACTGACGCCGCCGTGTGGAGGCACTGCACCGCCACTCTGCAGGACAACGTAGCCCGGCAGGTTTTCGTTTTCGATGCCAAGTCCATAACACGTCCACGCACCGGCGCTGGGATGACCCATGAATGGAAAGCCGCTGTGCATCAGGAAATTGCCCTGAGCATGTTCATTCACTGGTGTTGTCATCGATCGAATAACCGCCAGTTCATCCGCTACATTGCCCAGGTGTGGGAACATGCTGCTGATTTCGAGCCCGCTTTGCCCGTGCCTTGTGAATTCAAAGGGACTTCCCATGATCGAACCGTTGTTGTTGAACTGAGTTCGTTCAATTTCAACGGGCATTGGTTTGCCGTGGTCTTTTGTCAGCCGCGGCTTGGGATCGAAACTGTCCACATGGGAGACCCCTCCCGACATGAAGCAAAAGATCACGCGTTTTGCTCGAGGCGGATGGTTCAGGCGGGGTGCCGGTGTGTCGCCTGCGGCAATCTTGGACTGAAGTCCAGCAAGTGCGATGCCTCCGAATCCAATCGCCGCCGTCTGCAGAAGTCGGCGACGTGAATACGCTGGCCTCATGAGTTCGCTCAATTCGCTGGAGCATTGACTGTTTGTGCGACTGTTCATGATGCTTGCCTGGCTGGGGCTGGTGGTCAGGTTTCCCGGACCCTTTTGGCTCATCGTCTGTACGTTCAGCCACCATTCTACAGAACAAATGGAATCGAAAGTAGTTGTGATATGAGTTTCCAGCCCCCAAAACCGCTCTACAGAAGTGAAATCATGCCATGGGCGGATGAATTTGGGATGTTACTGTCTTGTGGTAAACTCGCGCAAACGGCAATCACCGGGCACCTTTCAATGAAGACGTTTCAATTCACACACTGACTCAATTCACACACTCAATTGACACATTGGTTTTCTTTTCAAAGAGCGTTGCATGCTTCGTAATCCTCATATTTCATGGCGAGCATTGTCGATGTTCAGTCGGTCGATGGCTCAGATGCTGGAGGCAGGAGTCGAAATCCGGAAAGCATTGAAGACCGCCTCTCGGAATTCGCCGGACTCACGATTGCCGGGACTCATAGAAAATGTCAACCGGCGCATTACCAGTGGAGCAACGCTTGCTGATGCGTTGAATGAGAACGAGGAAAGATTTCCACCGTTGTTTCGTGATCTTGTCAATGTGGGCGAGCAGACCGGAGCGATGCCGGAAGTGTTTGCCTCTCTGTCCCGTTATTACGAATCGCGGCTCAAGCAGGTCCGCGACTTTCGCTCTGCAATCTCCTGGCCGGTCTTCCAATTGGTCATCGCAGTGGGTGTGATTGGGTTACTGATTTTTATCGTGGGATTTCTTCCGCCACAGGCCAATGGAGAACCTGTTGACATTGTCGGACTGGGGCTGCATGGCGCAACTGGGGCGATGATCTGGCTTGTCGGGAGTTTCGGGCTGGGGTTCGCACTGATTGCGGGCTGGATCTTTGCCAACCGTAATCTGGCCGGGCAAACATTTCTGCACCCGTTTCTGCTTGGGTTGCCTCAAATTGGTTCCTGTATGAAATCCTTTGCCATCGCGAGATTCTCGTGGTGCTTCGCCCTGACGCAGCAGGCTGGCATGTCCATTCGGCCGTCACTGAATTGCAGTCTGAAAGCCACTGCAAACGGCGCCTATGTGATGGCAGAGCCTGTGATCTGGGATGCTCTTCAACAGGGAGAGACATTTGCTGATGCTGTCGCATCGTCCGGTTTGTTTCCGGAAGACTACATCCAGTTTCTGGAAACCGCCGAGCAGTCCGGGACGGTTCCCGAGGAACTGGACCGAATGAGCCACGTATTCGAATCGGAGGCGGTTCGCGCACTTCAGAGGCTGGCCTCCATCGTCAGTACGCTCGTCTGGCTGTTCATCGCGGGGTTCATCATCTTCTTTATCTTCCGAATCTTCCTGACATTCATTATGCCCAACTACCAGATCGACGGAGGGCTCTGAAAAGGCTCACTTCAGATGCCGGGATGGCGGTTGCCTTACCTGCATGGCGGAGAGTGCCTGCGGCAGATAAACTCGGCACGGAATGGGTGTTCCTGCGCAGGATCGGCACCTTTTTTCTTGAAAAGATAAGTCAGGACTTTGAATCAGGGGTGACGACCCTGCCGGAGACGGATGTCGCTACAACTGGAACCAGTTTGGTCATGGCCGATTGCAGTTTTCGCCTGTCTGGTGATGCTGTTGATGACTGCGCTGATTTATCCCAGACGTACGAAACATCTTCCCTCGAAGAGTCGACGATGGCTGATGGCTTTCCGCATCGCAGTTGTTGTCTTGTTGACTATCCTGATACTTCGCCCTGCGGTCGTATTGAAGCGGCAGGACAAAACGGACTCCGTCCTTTATGTCCTTGTCGACAGAAGCCGCAGTTTTCAGACCACCGATGCTCCGGGAAATGTGGCCCGCCGTGAAGCAGCTCTGAAAACGCTTCAGGCAGCAAAAGAATTCATCGATCAGCTCAAAGACAAAGCGGAGATACGCATCCGCGATTTCGATGAGATTTTACACGCGACGGAAGAACAAACACCGGAGTCGGATGGCAAGTCCACAGCGATCGGTTATGCACTGGATTCGTTGATCGACGAAGCTGGTCGGGACCGGGTCAGCGGCGTGGTCATGCTGAGCGACGGTCGTCAGGCCGCGCTGGGTAGTAAAGACGTCGATCCGTTACAGCCCGCGCGAACACTGGGACGACAACAACGTCCGGTCTACACCGTTGTCTACGGCAGTAGCGAGTCTTCTGAATCCGGTCAGGACGTCGCTCTCGATGAACTGGACTTGTCCCGGGACGTCTTTAAAGGCAATGTCGTTCCCATACGTGTTCGCCTGAAGTGTGCCGGAGTGCTGGGGCAACCAGTGCGTGTGCGAGTCTTGCTGGAGGATCGCTCGGATCCACGTCTTCAGCTTGGTCAGACGGGGCCAATGAAGCCCGTCAATCCAACGGCGCAGACTCAGCCGATTGTTGTGCATACGCCGACGAATCCGGATGACGAAGTGACGATCTCGCTGAATATCGTTCCTGAAATTGCAGGAGATCTGAAACTGGCGGTGGAAGCCGATGTTCTGCCAGGTGAACTGCGGCAAACGAACAACCGAGTGGAAACGATTATTCGTGTGCAGCAGGGCGGAATCCGAGTCGCTTATTTTGACATCCTTCGCTGGGAATCCCGGTTTCTTCGAGCGATCAATGTGAGTAACCGAGTGCAGATCGATTTCATTCGTATTCTGCAGGGACCGCTGGCTGGCAAGAACAGGATTCCCGACTCTTACTTTGTGCCGGGTGAATACGACGCTTTCATTATCGGCAACGTTCCAGCTTCCGCCTTTGAACCGGGGCAGTTGATGAATATGCAGCAGTGTTGTCTGCAGGGCGCCGGGTTGATGATGACGGGTGGCTTTGAGAACTTCGGGGCAGGCGGCTACGCCGACACTGCGATCGCTCCACTTCTTCCTGTTGAATTGCGTCAGAACGACCAGCAGTTGACGGACCTTCTGAAGATGCTGCCAACTCGTGACGGGCTTGCACACTATGTGATGCAGATAGCGTTGCTCGATCGCAATCGTGAACGCTGGGAACAACTACCGCCACTGGATGGTGCCAACCTTCTGAAGCGTCGTGATCAGTCCGCCGCTCAGATACTGGCGGCGTCAGCAGAAGGTACGCCACTTTTGATCGGTCAGAGTATCGGTAACAGTCGGGTTCTTGCATTCGCTGGCGATAGCACGTGGCAATGGGCAATGCAGGGGTTTGCTGAAGAACACCAGCGATTCTGGCGGCAGGTCATTTTCTGGTTAACCAGGAAGGATGCGGACAGCGATTCGCTCGTCTGGGTCAACGCTGACCCTCGCGACCTTTCACCAGGGCAACCCGCTGAATTAACGTTTGGTGCCCGGGATTCTGAGGGTCAGCCGCTTGCTGATGCCATCTACACGGTCGAAGTGACCACGCCGTCCGGAAAGAATATTTCCGTCGTCCCTCGCAAGGTGCCGGAAGGCGGCAATGGTGAATTCTCGGAGACGCTGGAAGCAGGAGACTACTGGGTCAAAGTTGCCGCCATGGCAAACGGTACTGCCGTCGGTCCAACAGCCGTGACCCGATTCAATGTCAACTCAAGAGATCCGGAACTGGACTATCCCGCAGCGGATCCGGATCTGATGCGCGAAATCGCGCACGTCAGTGGTGGAGAATACCTGACACCTGATGAAATGATTTCCCGCTTCGAAAAGTGGGCGATGGACGGTTTGCCGGGTATGGATCTCGAGCGAACTGAACGCATCACGCTGTGGGATAACTGGCTGATGCTGCTCCTGATCATTAGTCTGCTGACGATCGAGTGGGCGTTGCGGAAGAAACGCGGGCTCGTCTGAGGTAGATCTGAAGTCCGTGCCTTGAAGCGAAGGATGATCTCAGAACTGGATCTCCGGCCGCGCGAGCAAGGAACTGTGTTCGCCTTCAGTTGACTTCAGCGTATCGACGGGTGATTCATGACTGTGTGGATTTCCGTCAGTATCGTCAGAAACCGAGTTCTGCTGATTCTGAGTGGTGCCGACATCCTGATGACCAAACCACAGCTGGAAGTGCTGAAATGAATCCATACCCTTCACGATCCATCGCCCGAGCGACGATCGCAGCATGGCTGATGTGCCAGGGAACGGTAATCGCTGGAATGCCAATGGTGACGCTGACCGATGTCGGTCGGATGCGCCTCTCGACCGTTTCGTTCTTTCTGCTGTTGATACTGTTGAGCGCGGCCGGTATCCGATCTCTCTGGAATGGATTGCGATCAGATTTTCCTCAGCTGCCGGAAATCTCATTCTGCACATCAGTCAGAGGTGTGCTGTTGTGGGGGATCATGTTTGTTGTGGTCCTGACGATGATATCCGGTGCTCGAGAGCTGATGACACCCGGAGCGTGGGTGAAAAAAGGACTGACCTATCAGCTTGCTGAGGAATCTGATGCCGCCGATCAGAAGACTCAGGGCCAGCAGATAGCTGATGAAGTTCAGAGACAGATCGCTTTTCAGGCAGAAAGAATGAGCCGCCTTCAACAGCTGCACGTAGTACTGCTGGATTGGGCAGGAAGGCATGGCGACTGGCCTGATCAGGAGCAGTTTCTCGAACTTCCCGAAGTGATTCGAACAATGCCGGGCGACTTTCCGGCTCCCTACTTGTACCGGACGGAGATCCCGAAACCGCAATCATCAGCGTCTGAAGACCTTTCTGTGGACGCCCCATTTCTCGTGATAGAGCCTTTGATCTTTGACGGGCAGGTGCAGCTGGCACTGGATGCAGCCGGAATGGTCCGGCAACTCAGGAACACACCATGAAAAGCATGAAGTGGATAGGTGTCAGTTTCGTGATCTGGCTTGTCATCGCCGCTTGTTGTGCATTCGCAGGACTGCCCTTCATCGGAGAAATCCCTCTGCGGATCGTTTTCGGCTGGATTGACTTTGTTTACAGAACGCTTCCGAATATTGAGTTGAACTGGGCTTCGGCTGGACTGGCAGCCATTTCACTGGTGGCACTGCTTGTTGGGGTGCAAAGATTGGGTGTGCGGTGGATGAGATATCGCTCGCGGCAACGCGGGATGAATGATGGGCCATGGCGTTTCCGGTGGACAGGCTCACTGGTGGCAGGTCTTCTCCTGGCGTTTACGGCTGGCATCAGTGTGCTGGGCGCTGTGCATCAGCTTGTCTGGATCGTGACTCGTGAGGAACCATTTGTCGAAAGTGATGGCTTCCATCTGTCCGGCAGAACGCAATCCCGAAATCATCTGAAGCAAATCGGTCTTGCTGTGCACAACTACTCGGACACACATGGGCTGCTTCCGCCGGGAGTGTCGTTTGATGAACAGGGCCGAGCCATGCACAGTACTCTGACCATGTTGCTGCCGTTTATCGAACAGCAAGGCCTGTATTCTTCCATCGATCTGAATTTGCCGTGGAACGATATCAGCAATCAATTGCCGTTTCAGACAAGGATCCCGGGCTATGAGTTTCCGCCACAAGTTCCAAACCCCGAAATGCGACCGCGGCGAGACATGCTTGCTCCTGCCAACTACGCTGGCAATATCCGGCTGCTTATGCCCGGCTCTGCGATGAGCTTCAGGGACATTAACGACGGCACGTCAAATACCATACTTGCAGGTGAAGTCATGGCGGGGCTCCGACCCTGGGGCGACCCTTTGAACCTGCGTGATCCGGCGAAGGGTGTTAACAAAGGTCCCGAGGGATACAGCTCACCTTTCCATGGCGGTGTCAACGTGCTGTTTGCAGACGGTTCAACACGATTTCTGTCGAGCGACACGGAACCAGGTATTCTGAAAGCGTTAAGTACTCCTGCTGGCGCTGAACCACTGGCGGATTTCTGAAGTCGAAACTGTTACGCGGTGAAATCGTGAGGTGATCTGTGGAAACGGTTGCGAATCCTTTCGCAGCTCCGGAAACTCAGGAGCTTCAGCAAGGCAGTCTTTATGATGCTCTCGGCCTCGCGGAAGTCCCGTTCAGAATTTCGGGCGATAGTTTGCTGTGTGGGTCAGACGTTTCTCTGCCGCCAGTGTGCGTCATCACCGGGCAGACCACCAACCTGACATTCCAGAGTCGCGAAATTGTGATTCCTCCTCCGGAATGGAAAGTTGTTGAGTGGGTTGTTATTGCCACGGGTGTCTGTCTGCTTGCAGGTTTTCTGTTGATCCCGGGGCTTGTCGTCCTGTTCCTGGGAGCCTTCTACAGAAGCACGCGAGACCTTTCGATGACCGTACCGAAGTTCGTTTTGGGATGGGTTCCTGCCTCTGCTGTGGTCGTGGTTGGTGTCGTTTGCTTGCTGTGCTGGTTGCAGTTTGTCTTTCGACGCGAGAGTAAGCGAATTCATATTCGGTACTATGTCGATCTCCCAAGCCGTAATCGATCCATCGCTGTGAACATGACCACGATCCTTTTTGGCTACATGCTGTTTTGTTTATCGACGGGGTTAGTACTTGAAGGGAATGTGGGCATCGCTGGGTGTCTTTCCGTTTTGCTGGTTGTTACGGCGTGCGGATGGCTGTTTCGGAAGCGACTGCGTGCTTGCGCCGGTTTGTACTGGCGTGGTTGGTCTGCCGTCGAGATTGGGCCAGGCTACTATCGACTGAAGGGCCCGAAGGCATCCTTTTTCAGGGCGGTCCTGGCAGACAAATCGGATTTTGAACCCCGCAACGCAGCACTCACGACAGCAAATGGCGAGCGATGAAGATCATTGCTCTCGTCAGTCTCCCGGGAATGACGAGAGCGACATTCAAAAGCGTGCTGTGAATCCCCTTTTGCTCCCCGGGCTTCATTACTTTCCTGACACGGGAGGCGGATTGCGCCACGGTTTCAGAAAGCGACGGAGATTCGAGTGACTGGAAAATGCCAGCAAGGCCCGTTGTGTTAGTTGCGGCTTTTTACTGGACGGAACACATGCACCCACGACAGGAAGCTTTGCACATGCCGAGTCTGAATCCAGACCCGGCCTTGTCCCGAGAAACGGCACACGAGTCCTTCACCTCCAAAGAACAGAGTCTTCAGTTTGCTTCCACCACGAAGCCCCGGAAGAACTGAAACGTGGTAGTTGAGAGTGTCTTCGAATGCAACGATATAGCCTGTATCCACGATGAATTCGTCTTTGACATTAACAGACAAAATAGCACCATAGGAATTGAAGAAGATATCGCCTTCGCCGCTGGCTTTCAGCAGTACGAGTCCCTGGCCGCCGAAAAAGCCTTTTGCCCCCTGCCATTTTCCGGTGACTTCGACTCCGTCACTATGCAGCATGAAGGCACCTCGCTGCAGCATGAGCGAGTTGCCAGTCAGCTCATAATGCGCCGCATCTCCCATGGCCCCTGCGGCAAAGACAACTTCCCCAGACCCCTTGTCGGCGGTGAACGTGTTGATAATCATGTTCTCGCCGCCAAGCATTCGTCCAAGTGTCTTGCCGAGTCCGCCTTTGAAACCGGATTTCAGTGTGACGCTCGGTGTCATTGAAGCCATGGCAGACGTTTCGGCGTATACTCTCTGGCCCTGTTCAAGGCTGATCGTCACCAGTGCAAAGTCTGGGCGTTGAGAAATCTCGTAGTCAAAATTCGGGGTCGAACCGCTGAGGATTTCTGCTCCTGTTGCATTATCGTTGGCGGCCGACGGGGTCGGTCTTGGTGCGGGTCGACCCGTCTGTACTCGGTCGGCCCCGGTTGCGGGCGGCCGCGGCATGACTGGCCGTTCGGGAGCTGATCGTGCCGATTCCGATGGTAGTTCCTGTCGCCGCGCGATTCGGGGCTTCTCCGAGGCGGTTGGTGGCGGGGTGTCGGGCCGCGCAACCGGCTTTGCAACACGAGGCCTTGTTGACTCCGGCGATGCCCCATTGCCTGAGGGAATTGGCATTGTGGCACCGCAGTCTTTGCATTTGGCGGCTTTGCCAGCAGCTTCGTCCGGGACTCGATATCGTTTACTGCACGATGGGCAGGAGAATTCGATCATGATACGAGATACTTGTTAGCGAGGCTTAAGTTTTGGACCGAGTGCTTTACCGAAGCTCGGTGGGTTGTGGCTCTGGCAGTAAAGGCGTCCTTGTCCGCTGAACCTGCAAACCAGCCCTTCTCCGCCAAGAAAGCTGCCAATCCAGCTCTTGCCGGCTTTTACAACACTGAACTGCAGTGTGTCTTCAAAGGCGACGATATGACCCGTGTCGACGATATATTCACCATCTATGTACATATCGTAGATAGCACCGAAGCTGCTGAGAAACAAACTGCCTTCGCCAGTACACTTGAGCCAGAACATGCTTTCACCGCTGAACAGGGCTTTACCAAGTCCCTGCCAGGTCGCGTCGATCTCAATGCCTGAGTCTGAAGCCATCCAGCTGGACCCCTGGACGATCAGTGATCCACCCTGCAACGGAACATGAACCACGTCTCCCAGCATCGACGGCCCCAGGATCAGTGATTGCCGATCATCAATCGCTGTAAAGTGATTCAGAAACATGCTTTCGCCAGCCAGCATGCGTTTCAGGGCTTTTCCCAGTCCGCCACCGCGGCCCCCTTTTTTGCGGGTGGTTGTTTCGACTTCGAAGCCCGGAGACATGGCGATCATTGCGCCGACTTCGCAGGTGAGTGATTCACCATCATCCATCAGCAGGCGGGCAACCGAAGCTGCCGGGCGGGAGAGAATCTTGAACTTCATGAGATTCCTCAGGGAGGCAAGTCAGAGCATTTGCTCGGTAAGAAGAATGACTGGGTACAAAAAGACAGACACGTTGTTACCAGAGATGCGAGTTGGTCCATGCTGTCAGGCCACCAAACGAACGTGACTGCATGTAAATGCGGCCAGGTCCGGATATCCGCGCGATGAGACCTTCGCCGCTGAAGAAACTGGAGAATATACCGCCCGCCATTCCTATCCGAACACCGACGGATGGCTCATAGGCAACAAGGTGTCCGGTATCGACGATGTATTCATCGTCTACTTCGCGTACGAAGATGCCACCGTAGGCACCGAACCAGACACGACCTTCTCCACTCACTTTCAAACGGAAGAGTCCTTCACCAGCAATTGCCATTTTGATACCGGCCCATGCGAGAGTCATTTTCACACCCGGATCACAGGCAATGAATGCTCCCGGCTGAAGGAACATCGTATTGCCCTTCAATTCGAGACATTCAATGTCTCCGGGGAACGGCTGTGTCAGAACAAGCTCGCCTTCCGTGTCAGTGGAAAAGACGTTTACAAACATCGATTCACTTCCAAAGACACGTCGCGCAATGCCTTTGATGACTCCGCCGCTCCACCGCGTCGTCATATCGATTGTTGCGCTCATGCTGGCCATCGCATCAGCTTCAGCGATGATTTGCTCACCGGCCTCCAGATGAATGCGGATGTTTGCAAAAGACGGCCGGTTTCGGATTTCTGATTCCATTGATGAAAGCACTTTCCATCCGGAGAGTAAACAGGTTCTATTTTTCAATGCGGGATTTGACGTCGTCCCAGTCGATATCAAACCCTTTGTATTCCTGCGGGGCAAGAGTTGCCAGTTGACTACGAACATTCATGATGCGAGCTTCATGTTCCGGGTGGGTACTGATCCAGCCAAGTCCATCCGGTAATTCTGGTCCCTCTTTCTTCATGATCTCAAAGAATTCCGCAAGGCTCAGCGGATCAATCCCGGCTGCATGCAGCATTCGGACGCCTTCTGTGTCGGCGGCTGTTTCCTGACCGCGACTGTAGCTGTTGATCGTGGCCAGTTGAAACAGTTCTGTCGCCAGAACAAACAATCCCTGAACGTCTCCCAGCAGCAGTCCGGCCGCCGCCGTCAAGCCCAGGGACTGACTCACACGCTGAAGACCGTGCCGGAGTGTTGCGTGTGAGATTTCATGGGCGATGACACCAGCAACCTGTTCCGGACGTTCAGCGACTTCGATCAGGCCTGTGTAAACAACAATAATGCCGCCAGGAAGGGCAAATGCATTGACCTCTTCGGAGTCAATCACGTGCACTTCGAATTCGAGCCCCTGGAGTGCCGCGTGCGGAGAAAGTCGATCGACCATTTGCTGTATCGCGTCGACGACGGTCGCATCGTGGATTTCTTTCCGACCCAGATTCATCGCGTCGTAGCTGCGTTCGCCGATCTGTCGATCCACACTGACTGGCAGCGCCTGTACCGCAGCTGCCCCGGCCACTTTGATACCGAAGTACAGTGCAACCAGGCCGACGACCATGGCGATCGATGCAACCATGAACATCCCACGGCCCTGCCACGCCTGTGCCTTCAGCTTCTTCTTTTTCAGATGCAGTTGTTCGTCGAGAACTCCACAGGATAGCTCCGAAAGACTTTTCGGAAACTTCTTGTCGTCGCAGAAAATCGTAACACTGCGATCTGCATTGCGACAGAAGATCATTCGATCGTTGTAACCACCGATATCAACATTGAGTTCGCTGAATCGAAGGAAAAAACGTTCGCCAGCACTGGTGGTGGCATGCACGCCGTCGAGCTGCAGTTCGATGTCGGCTCCGGCACGACCACCGTCAATGGTATCGCTGAAGACTCCGCCGGAGAAAAAAGTCTGGTCGTGCATACAAGGTTGTTTCCGGGCTTCTGATGAAGGCCCTCGTTGTGACATCAATTCAGACGCGGCGAGAAAGAGTTTTTGTCTTCCGCGACCGCAATTTCCGGACGACCAGCTTACCCAGGCTGAAGGCCCTTAAAAAGAAGTGCAACGAAGAAACATTCGGAATCGTGCGAATTCAGGCGGGTGGTCTGTCACAAATAAACTTTCCAGTCCGGTTCATTTCAATGTGCGAGGTGTTGGTGATTCGACCCGACCGGCAGCTCGCTGTCCCCTGCCTGTGACCCCATTGTCGCCAAGTTCTTCAACGCTGCGTTTTGCGAGAGAAGTCAATCGTTCGACGATTTCCGGATGTATGTCTGCGAGGTCATCGTCTTCGGCAAGGTTCTGATTCAGGTCGAACAACCGGGCCTTCACGGGCTGGGTGCCACCTTTCAGATTGACCTGCCTGTCCTCACGGGCCAGATGCAGTTTCCATCGACGATCGCGGATCGCCTGCAACTGGTCACGGAAGTAATACAGAAAAATATCGTGCGGTGACTTTGTTTCGTCTGGCTGCTTCAGAAGTGAGCTGATGTCTTTTCCGTCAATTGCGGGATTCGATTCGAGGGAGACACCGGCCAGTGACGCAAATGTTGGAAACCAATCCATCATTGTCGTAATTTCATCGCTGACTGAATCTGCCGGAATCACACCCTTCCAGCGAACAACACATGGGACGCGCATGCCACCTTCCATCGTTGAATAACCCCATCCGCTGAGCGGACGATTGCTTCCCTGAACGGGATTTCGCCGGGGTGCCCCGTTGTCGGACGTCCAGACGATGATCGTGTTGCTTTCGAGATCCAGCTGTTTCAGAGCGGAAAGAATGCGGCCCGTCGACCAGTCGATTTCTTCAACAGAATCGCCCCACTTCCCATTTGATGATTTCCCGCGGAATTCATCGCTTGCGTATGGAGTGGCCGTGCTGCCGGGCATTGCGTGCGGCAAATACAGAAAGAACGGGCGATCCTTGTTTTCGTGAATGAAACGAATGGAGTCTTCGGTGTAACGTTTTGTTAGCAGGTCTCGGTCGACGGGGGCTTCGATGACAGAATCCTGACGCATCAGGGGCAGATCGGGCCATGGCTGACCCTCACGCGGAGTCATGTCATCGCTGTAGGGAATTCCGAAGTACTGATCAAAGCCCTGTCGTGTTGGCAGGAAGGCAGGCTGGTCACCCAGATGCCATTTTCCGATACACGCGGTCGAGTATCCCGCACGTTTCAATACTTCGGCAATGGTGACTTCATCAGGATGCAGACCATTTGGCGAAACAGGTCTGAGAACTGCACCGTCCGGATCCGTCAGATGAAGTCCGACTCGGGGCGGATAACAACCCGTCATCAGTGCCGCGCGCGATGGGGTGCATACTCCACTGGCGGAATAGAAACTCGTGAGCTTCAGCCCCTCTCTTGCCATTTGGTCGACATTTGGAGTTTTGTGAAGTGTCGAGCCAAAACAGCCAATGTCACCATAGCCGAGGTTATCACACAGGATGAAAATGATGTTCGGCTTCGACTCTTCCGCCTCAGTCATCACGTCTGACAGGAGAAACAGGCTGATCATCGCCGCACAGGTTCCGGTTGTCATCGAGGATCGAAGTCTGCCGGATGGATGAGGGTTTGAATCGATCATTTTGCAGTTCCGTTCTCGGAGGCAGGATCTCATGTGAAAGACACACTGATCGTAAGAGTCATCATCTGAAATTCGCAGAAGTGGAGTCTCCGCGCGTTATGAGTTTCGGAAGGATTCTAACCTGACAGCCTGTTGGAAAACGGGACTGGCTCGAGCAGGAGACCGTAAAACACGATGGTTTCCTGTCGTCCTGAATGCCTGTCCCGGTTCTTCAACGGACAGCTAAAGCACACCGAAGGTTTCAAAAGCTGTTGTGGCCGACATGCCATTTCGGATGGCATCGCGGACCTGGTTTTCGGCATGAGCTTTTTCCCATGCGCTTTTTACGATTTCCACTTCAATTCTTCGTGGGACAATCACAAGACCGTCCTGATCGGCGGCAATTAAGTCCCCGGGTTCTGCACGGACACCGTCCAGCTCCACTGGTACGTCGAAGTCTACGACACGTTGGCGATCGCGACTGTCATAGGGGCATACGCCGCGAGCGAAGACTGGAAACTGCATGCGCGCCATCTGTGCGACATCCCGAACTGCGCCATCCACGATGACTCCAACACATCCTGCATTGCCGGCGGCGGTAGTCAGTAACTCTCCCCAGATGCCGGATCGCATCGACCCGCCAGCGGCACAAACGAGAACGTCGTTCGGCTGACAGGAATCAACCGCTGTTAGTTCCAGTTTGTAGGGCTCGGGGTCAATGTGCGCCATGTCTGACCAGAGCATTGTGCGGACGCGGCCAATCAGCATGAGGTCCGGGACGGTCATTGGAAACAGTGGAAGACGTGGCGACTGATGGCGATAGCCAGCCGCGTCCAGGGCATCACACAAGAGCGGAACGGTCAACTGCTCACGCATCATCTCGAGCGTGATGCTCAGCTCCTTCGAGACAGTTGGGCTGAGTGTGCCGGATTGAAGCTGCGGATTGCTGGACTGGTCGGCGGACATCTGATTCCTCGCAATGGGTGGCTTGAGGAAATGGAAACAGGACTCTCAGCTGCGGTGCGCAGGCTTAAACATTCATGGCTTGTCGCAGGATGGGTTCCATAGCATCAGCGTGACGGTAGAAGCCAAGATCGGATGGATGGGAGCCGTCTGTGGTATCATCACGGTCCTGGCTCAGAAGTGACTCCCCGTCGACGTAATAGAGTCCCTCTACTCCGGCCTCGAGCAGAAGCTGATATTGTTTTTTGAGCGATTCTCGACTGCTCAGGTTTCGGTCAAGCATGGATCGCTTGATCCACCCGGCAGGGTACGAGCGATCCTCAACAAGGACTAAAGGGACTTTTGGATGCGCTGCGCGCAGCTGTTTCACAAGGGGTATGGTATTGGATGTCACTTCGGCTGCACTCATGTTTGGGAGGCAGTCGATGACGTAGGCGGCCGGATCAAGTTCTGTGAGGAACTGGCCCACTGTTGCCTCCATTTTGCCGTTTCCGGAAAATCCCAGGTTGATGACCGGACAATCCAGGCGCCGACCAAGAATTGCCGGGTGAGGCATCCCTGGTCTGGAGGCACATGCGCCGTGGGTAATAGAAGTGCCGTAGAAGACAATTGGTTTACCGGTGCGCGGGGCAATGGGTTCGAAAGTTGATCCTTTGGGGACACCAATCCGGAGCCGGCTGGTGCCGTTGTATAGTGGTAGATACACAGAGAAGTTCCGCGTTCCTTCGTCCAGTCCACTGACAATTTGCCCGTTCATTTCCTGTGATGCTGGTCGCGTGACAGCCACCCACTTCCATGACGCATCCGTGTCCTGTGCATACAGGTCCAGACCGCTGACTCCCGTGGCCGGCATATGGGGCATGGACAGGTTTGAAGAAGTCACCGCATGATCGGTATGGATGGCTGTGGCATTGGTTCGGAAGCGGACCATCATACCTGCTGAGTGTCGGCTTAACCCCCAAACAGCGCTACGGACGATTCCCTTCGCGCGTGCGGGAAGACGATCAAAGTAGCTTTCGGTATCACTGTAGCCACGACCTTCGAGTCCCCAGTCCCGGACATCATGCCATTGAATTCCGTCGCCCTCGGACTCGTCCGCATCCTGCAGCAGGGTTGCACCTCTGGCCGAATTGGCCGCCGCGAAAAGTCCAGCAGTCAAAGCGGATTGCCCCAGCAGTGAAATTGCTGAGGATCGGGTCAGGAACGATCGGCGGGTCAGAGTTCGAGCTGACCCGGCAGTTTCTTCAGACATGGTGGGGGTTCCTCGGGGCAAGAATGACATAATTCGATTGAGCGCAGATACGGGATCATGGCAAATGTCACCGCGATTGTCACAGGATGCACTGAAATCCTGTTGTGTTCGGCGACCGCTCTTCGCGCGATTGCAGAAAGTTGCGGGACTCAAAGAGCAAACCCACCGGGCCAGCGGCTTTCAATTCTGCCCAAAGTTCCTCAATATTTGCAGCCGCCAATTTACTCAGCACACAGAGTGACAAAGATTCTTGTTCCGCAAATCCAGTCAGACGCTCGAAAGGTCCTGGTGAGGTATATGCTCTTTTCTTCCCGGCAGTTTGCCCTGATGATGGCTTGCGCTTGCCTTCCTGTGTTCCTGACCGCCACCGCCTTCTCCCAGCAAACGATTCAGCAGAATCGACGCAGCCAGTCGACGGCCTGGGCGTACCCTCCGGAGCTCCCTGACGCCAGGGCATTCACCTACAAGAAAGTCGACACTGTCGAATTGAAGGCCTGGGTCTATGAACCTGAAGGGTCGGCAAAGTCGGCTCGACCATGCGTTGTATTCTTCTTCGGCGGTGGGTGGCGTTCAGGTACTCCGCAACAGTTTCAGAGGCAGTGCGAGTATCTTGCTTCCAGAGGAGTGGTTGCGATTACCTGCGACTACAGGGTGGCCGCGCGACACAATGTGAAGGCCGTCGATTGCGTCGAAGACGCCAAGTCTGCCATCCGCTGGGTCCGGCAAAACGCACAAATGCTGGGCGTAGATTCTGGCCAAATTGCCGCAGCCGGTGGGTCAGCCGGAGGTCATATTGCAGCGTGTACCGGTCTGCTGAATGCATTTGATTCTGCCGAAGAGGATAAGAGTATTTCATCAAAACCAAACGCGATGATTCTGTTCAATCCGGCCCTGATGCTTGCGCCGATGGATGGAATCGATTCGGGTGACTGGGATGAGCAGAAATTCGCTGATCTGGAACTGCGAATGGGCGTACCAGGGCGGGAGTTGTCACCGTTACACAACGTTCAGGCCAATCAGCCTCCCACATTGATTCTGCATGGGTTGGAAGACAATACCGTGCCGATCGCAACGATTCGGCCATTTGTCAAAGCCATGACTGATGCCGGGAACCGCTGTGAACTGGCCGTGTACGAAGGGGCTGGCCACGGATTCTTCAACGTGAGGAACCAGCCGTCGACAAGTGGGGCGGATTCTGAAAAGACGGACAGGCAGATTCAGTGGAACCTTCGAACGATGTTGCGAATGGACCAGTTTCTGACTTCATTGAATTGGATTGAAGGCCCGCCAACAGTTCCAGTGGTTGATCGCGACAGCGTGTCGATTCGGGGAAGTCTGGCACACAGCTTTCGGCAATTTAATCACAGCAAGAAGGGGCATGTGGCGTTCCTTGGCGGATCGATCACAGAAATGAACGGTTTTCGACCGATCGTCGAACGTTGGCTGACGACTCAGTTTCCTGAAGCGGAATTTGACTTTACGAATGCCGGTATCGCGTCAACCTGTTCGCATACTGGCGCGTTCCGTCTGCAGCGTGATGTTCTTTCAAGAGGGCCCGTCGATCTCCTGATTGTGGAGTTTGCGGTAAACGATGATCAGGATGCCCATCATTCTCCCGAAAACTGCCTGCTGGGGATGGAGGGTATTCTTCGCCACACCCGAACACATAATCCGAATGCAGACATCGTCATGGTTCATTTTGTGAACCCGGACATGTTGAAGCAGATTCAGGATGGGACTGAACCGCTCAGCTCTCAGCAACATGAGCGTCTGGCGCGGTACTACGGAATTTCATCTGTCTATGTGGCGCGGGAAGTCGCCCGCCGGATTTCGACGAATCAGTTAACGTGGGAACAATTCGGAGGTACTCACCCTGGTCCCATTGGAAATCAGCTTGCTGCGGATCTGGTAGCAGAAGTTCTGACGGCTGGGTGGTCGTCCATTCGAGCGGAATCGAAAGTCTTCCGGCAGGAGGATTATGAGATGCCCGCGAAACCGCTGGCTGAAGGGTGCTTCGATCATGGAGAACTTGTCTCTCACCAGGACTTAGACCTGGGGCCCGGCTGGAAACTCGAGAAACCGGACTGGAAGAGAATCCCGGGAAGCTTTCGAAGTCGCTTCGCAGCTGATGAATTCTGCTGCAGCTTGATACCCGGATCGCAGTTGAAATTTCGATTTCGCGGAGATGCCGTCGGAGCCTGGGTACTGGCGGGACCTGATGCAGGGCAGCTGCAGGTCCGAATTGATGAGGAGGATTGGGAAACCATCGAACTTTTTCATCACCACAGCAAAGGGCTTCACTATCCCAGAACGGTTCTCTTTGGCAGTCAATTGGGGCCCGGTGAACATCTTGTGACTGTTCGCATTGCAGAGGGAGCTCATCCACAAAGCACTGGCACCGCCGCTCGAATCCTTTCATTCGTGGCAAACGCTGACTTGTCAGAATAGCGGTGTGCCATCGGCGGATCAGGTGACCGCGAGTTGAACCATCCATCTGTGATAAGAAAATTCAAAACAGTATGGACGACAGAACTGAGGAGCGGTGGCATGCCATTTGATCTTCCAGCAGGGAAGAAGTCTGACTCGCTGGGAGAAGAGCGACGGCACAATTTCCAGATTTGCCGATGGCCATAAACCCTGTTGCAGGAATGAGGGCTCGAGCAATGCATTTTCCGGATTGAAAGATGGTTCGACCATGCAGGCGTGTCTGCAGCTGTCGCAGTTTTATTCCCGACGGCTTCGCCTGGAAACGGGCATCGCCGCCAGCAACCTGTTGAAAAACGGGACTGGCTCGAGCAGGGGACTTTAAAACATGACGGTTGACAGCCGTCCCGCGTGCCGGTTTTTCAACGGACAGCTGGTCGTGATGTTGGGGAGAAGTCACGCAGCAAGGCGGCCATTTTCGACGCAGCGCATAGAAAAAGGCGAGAGTCCGATGAAGGAGCTCTCGCCTTTTTGCGTTGTATAAACAGGTTGAGAATTTCAG
>JAGQQE010000458.1 GCA_020426345.1 Planctomycetaceae bacterium | reverse complement strand
GTACATCACCGATCCGCTGCGAGCGGCTGGCGCCGAACACAAAGGCGTGCCTGGGCATGATGCCGCATCCGGCACAGAAAGCATGCTGAGCGAACTAACGACGCCGGAGATTGGGCCTGTGTCCGGACTGGCGATCACTGACGGAGGTGACCAGCCGTCCGGAGCTGCCAATGCGGACAACGAGTTCGCACGCATTGCAGGTCCGATCGTCCAATCGCTCGGGGGAGCGGTGACGCCCGAGACTGAATCGGCATCCGGACTTCAAGCCGGCGACGGGCTGGCACTGCATTACGAAAGTGAATGGAAGTGGGGACGACAAAGTGAATCGCAAGGGGATCCAGCTGTTGCTTTGAATCAATCGCCGATCATTGAAGGCTCTAACGACAAGGCGAACGTGACTCGAAACAGGGAATCGCAAACAGTGGATCCTGCCATGGATCGTTTCCGGTTTGATTCAGGAAAACAGAGTAACACCTCTGGTTCGCCGGCCACTTCTCACTTCAACTCGGATGGTGAACAGCCGGGCGTTGGGCAATACAACTTCCAGGTTATTCCGCAAACTGAAGCAAACTCCAGCCAGGAAGAAAGAAGCACCGTGCGTGCGATCGAACTGCAACACGGTTCGCCAGCTGAACTGCTGAGTAGACTCGGTGACACGTTCAGTCGCGGAGAAGCGGCTATGGAAAATGAGCCGTCGCCCCATCCTTTCGCCGTTGATGCTTCTGAAGTCGACGCTGAGAAGAAGGATGTGGTGGAATACTTAGGCCGAGCGGGCGGGCCGACAGAGTCCATAGGTGCAGAGCCACAGGTTGTCATTCCGTCCTTCTCGGGCACTACGGCGATTCCCGACCTTCAACAGCAACCTGAAGCTCAACCGCATCTCTTTTTCACGTGGCGATCTCCCGCTGATTTTGGTGTCGCAGAGGCTGAAGAGCTGAAGCCTGTTCTACCCGAAGCACTAATTGCGGAGGAGAAGGCAAAGCTGGAGCAGCAGATTCAACAGAACGAGCGGATCCGCGAAAGAGCAAAAGGACTCTCCACACTGAACGCCATTGACCAAACCATAGCGTCATCGATTCATGACTATGCGTTGCTTGGCGCAACGTCATGGTCAGAATTAGCGGCGCGTCGGGATGGCAGCACAAAAGTACCGACTTCAGCTCTGTCTAAAGCAACTTCTGTTGCCAGCCTCAGCGAAAAGACAGCAGCAGAAGACGCCTTCTCCACCTTCTCTCTGCATGTCAGCGACGTATCGTTCAAGCTGGCTTTGGCGGCTCTTGGGAAGGGCGAATGGCCGGAGGCGGCGAAGGTTCGGATTGAAGAATTCGTCAATGCTTTCGATTATGGCGATCCCATGCCAGCCAACGGTGAAAAGGTGGCATGTGCCATTGAACAGTCGATTCATCCGTTCGTGCAACAGCGAAACCTGCTACGAGTTTCCATGAGAACCGCAGCGGCTGGGCGAGCCAGTCAGACTCCGCTGCGATTGACGTTCGTGCTGGATAATTCCGGTTCGATGGAACGCATCGATCGACAGCAAACGGTTCGTCGAGCGTTCGCGATGCTGGCTCAGCAGTTGACGCCCGTCGACCAGGTCACGCTCATTAGTTTCGCTCGCCAGCCTCGACTGCTGGCCGACAAAGTGGCTGGTGCCGATGCGGGCAAGCTGGTGGGGCTCATCGACGAACTGCCCAGCGAAGGCGGCACCAACATCGAAGCGGCTTTGCAGCTGGCCTTCGAAAAGGCTCGGGAGCAACAGACGTCCAGTGCTCAGAACCGCATCATTCTGCTGACCGATGGGGCCGTCAACCTGGGCAATGCCAACCCGGCAAGCCTGTCGCAGATGGTGACTGCCATGAGAAACTCGGGCATCGCCTTTGACGCGGCCGGAATCAGTGCCGACGGGCTGAACGACGAAGTTCTGGAAGCGTTAGCTCGCCAGGGCGACGGTCGTTACTACCTGCTGGATTCGCTGGAAGCTGCCGACGACGGCTTTGCCAAACAGATCGCTGGTGCTCTGCGACCTTCTGCGAAGAACGTCAAGGTGCAGGTGGAATTCAATCCGAAACGAGTCGGCCGTTACAAACTGCTGGGCTTTGAAAAACACATCCTGAAAAAGGAAGACTTCCGCAACGACAAAGTCGACGCCGCGGAAATGGCCGCGGCCGAAGCAGGAGTCGCCATGTATCAATTCGAAGCGTTGCCCGATGGTGAAGGCGATGTCGGTTCGGTGTCGGTGAGGTTTCAGGATTTGTCGACGGGAGAAATGGTCGAAAACCGCTGGCCCATTCCGTACGAAGCCGATGCCTCTCGCCCTGATCAGGCCGCAGGCTCACTTCGCGTCGCCACAAGTGCCGCGATGCTGGCGGCGAAGCTGCGAGGTGAACCGTTGGGCGAATCGGTCGACCTTCAGGTGCTGTCCGGGCTGCTGTCCGGACTGCCGGAACCGTTCCGCAACGATACACGAGTGCTGCAACTGCAGCAGATGATTGAACAAGCGAGACAGTTAAGTAGGAAGTAGAGGGAGGCCGGGCCAGGGAACGCAGCGAGGATGTTTCGGCAGTGTATTGAATAACAGATCTGGAAATGCCGGAACTGCGTTCCGCTTGATTCGGCCTGCTGAACCAACCCTCTTGTGTTCACGGGGCTCACAGCCTGTTGAAAAACGGGACTGGCTCAAGCAGGAAACCTTACAACACGACGGTTTCCAGCCGTCCTGAGTGCCTGTTCCGGTTTTCAACGGACAGCTAAGCCCGAAATGAAGAGCAACATCTGAGATCCTTGAATAACAAAGATGTACGCCGGAACACGCCGGTTGTGTCGTTGGCCTGAACCGCAGTCATTGAAGAAATAGAATTCTATGAGCACAACTTCACTCTCCACGCCGGGCAATTTCCTTCGCCGTTTTGCGAGCCTGGCCGCGTTGATGCTTATCACTCTCATTACCATTCCAGGCTACGCACAGGACGAACCTGCGGAAACGCCTGCCGATGCTGTTCAGGCGGTGACCGCAGACGTGGGTGCAAACGATGAAACGCCCGCTGAGCCTGCGGAAAAAACGGCAACTGACGAACCGGAAACGGGCGACGAAACCACTCCCGCCCCCAAGCCTGCGGAATCACTGCAGACGCCCCCCCCAACCGGCGCGACCATCGGGACGTCAACCTCAGACGACGGAGCACGTACAATCATCATTCAGGGCCCGCCGGCCATTCCAGATCCGGCGTTGTTCTATTCGGCGATCGCCAAAGCGACGGCCAATGTCGGAATGGACCACATCGAACAATCCATCGATGTGACTCTGAAGATCGTGCAGGGCAAAGCGACAACTGTTTCGTTGGGAATCAACGGCACGGATGCAGTGCTTGATGTGGCTGGAGACAATCTCAAGGCGTGGTCAGTGCGGCAGCAGGGAAACAATCGGTTTTTGGACCTGACGGTTCGCGACGCGGACAAACGCCTGATCGTGAAGGTCAATCTTCGTTCAGCGAAGTACGACTTAAAACAACCCGTAGCTATCGAACTCACACATCTCACGCCGGGCGATGCCCTGGGTTTTGACAGCGTTGTCAACGTGCAGTATGCAGCGGAAATCGAAGCTGCAGTGACAGATGTTACCGGGTTTGCTCCGCTGGATTCGTCGGATGGCATTAGTCGGTTTCAGTCGCCGACCGGTGGACAAATCAAGCTGCTGCTGAACAAAGCGGGAGCTTCTCCCGCCGCCGTCGAACTGACGAACACGACTCTAAGGGGCGACGTACACGCCAATGGAAATTCAATTCTGTTTCAGTTTTCGGGCACGGCCAACGTAACGGAAGCCAATGCCGAGATCACCATTCTTTCGGGCAACGCGGCCGTCACAGAAGTGCCAACCAACGACAATTACAGGTTGCGTCTGACGACCAACGAAAACCAAACCGTGTACAAACTGGTGTTTCCGGAAGCGGGCACGTTCGCCGTGTCGCTGGAGTTCGTTGCGGCAGTGTCATCGTCCACCGGCAACGTTCGCAGCATGGACTTCACCATCGGTGCCAGTGCCGTGGTGCCGTTGACACTGAGCGGGCTGGACCCGGACCTTGACTTCCATCGAGACCAGGAATCCGTCGTTCCTTTGCACAACGACAACAACTGGGTGGGATTTCTGCCGGCAACAGGTCGAGCGAAACTATCGTGGAAGACGGCTCGCAAAACGGGCGACGGCAAGCTGTTCTTTTCAACCACGGGAACCATTGAAGCTCAGGT
>JAGQQE010000457.1 GCA_020426345.1 Planctomycetaceae bacterium | reverse complement strand
GTGCCGGCGCCGGGACATTCGGACGCATCGATTTGATTGTTATCAGCCAAATAATCAGAAAGGTTTATCCAGACGCGGCCATTCATCCGATGAACTGTGTGGGTTGTATCGTTGCCGAGCATGATCAGATACCAGTTTCTGCGGAAGCTGAAACCGGATCAGGCAGAAAAACAGCGACGATCGGAATTCGGAAGGGTGCCGGATTCCTCTGTGTGTCAGAACAATTCTCACCTTTGCGGATTCAGACCTATTCATGATCCCCCGGGACGGCCTCCCAGCAGTTCAAGTGCGGTCCGGAACGGAAGGTATCTCACGGAGGAGAGCTTTCATGCGAAAGTTCGGAAAATGGTTACTCGCTCTGGGTGTGATGGCAGCAAGTCCTGCTGTCGTCAACGCAGACGGATTCCCCGGCACAGCATCACGCCCATCTGCGTCTGTTGCCGGTGCATCCACCCAGTCTCGCAATCAGGCGATTGCGGAAGACGTGGCACGTGCCCTGCGTGGGGCTCAGCTTGACGGCTACGATGTTGACATCGAAGTCCGCGACGGCGTCGCCACAATCAACGGCAAAGTTCGTAATGCCAGCCACCGAGCCCTTGCCAGCAAGGCAGCCGGAAGTGTGGCCGGTGTCAAACAGGTCCAGAATAACCTGAAATTTGTCCCACAGGGCAACGTTCAGCAGGCTTCTGCTGCTGTCGAACCGGCAACAGTACAGCACGCGTCATGGGATACATCTCTGCAGACCGGCCGCGGTGTGCAGCGAGTCAACCATGAGTCCTCGGCACCGGCTCCTGGAAATCAGCAGGTCGCTGAACAGATCGGTGCTGCATTGTCGCAGGCCGGACTGGTCGGCTACGACGTGGAAATTCGCTACAACGAGGGCGTTGCCACGTTGAGTGGAAACGTGGCCACTGTTGGTCAGCGACAGGCCGCATCAGATGCGGTTTCCCGCGTCTCTGGTGTGAAATCTGTCAACAACCAGTTACAGGTAAATCCCATCCAGCAGACGTCATTCAATCCAGCGATGATGCCACAACCAGGTATGATGCCACAGCCCGGTATGATGCCGGTCGGCATGATGCAGCCTGGTATGTCTCCTGGAATGATGCCATCACCGATGGGTGCATCTCCTGCGAGCTACACCAATCCACAACTTCCGGGACATGCATGGCCAGCCTATGCACAATACCCGAACTCGGCAGCGGTCAGCTACCCGACTCAGTACAGTGCAAGTGCGTGGCCTTACATCGGTCCATTCTATCCATACCCACAAGTTCCAATGGGGTGGCGTGAAGTATCACTGGAATGGGACGACGGCTACTGGCAGCTGAACTTCAACAAAGAGAAAGACAAATGGTACTGGATCCTGAATCCGAAGAGCTGGTAATCCGGCCCGATACCATCTGATCACGACGAAGCTCGCCATTGACCTGCCAAGGTTACTGGCGAGCTTTTTGCATTCAGCAGGTGAAGGTCACCGCTGCTTGTATTTTCGAGCCTTCCGCTGTTCTCCTGAAATGCAGGGGCCACGCGACACAAATGTGGCTCCTCATTACATGAGGCAGTCCGTACGATTCACTGGTGTTTCGCCCGTCAAGCACTCGTCAGACTGTTGATTTTCCAGTGTTTCAGACTGCGTCCGACGGAATGGCATTCAGCGACTTGAAATGGAGCATCCGGTTCCGCCTGACGATGCTCCTTCGTCGCTGCGGGCGCGGCCGTCGTTCCAGCGTTCACTCCCGGAGCTCAACATCCTTCGGCCGACTATCCATGCTGCTCGAAACTTTCGGCATCGAGCCAGGCACGCAGGTCGACTGGAAACCATCGTGTTTTCAGGTCTCCTGCTCGAGCCAGTCCCATTCCTCAACTGGCTGCTAAGTTAGGTTAGGGGTTCGACATTCTGCAGAACGCCGGATCGCCGTTTGTTGGGACGCGCAGGGGATGTGATGGCCGGACATGGTTCGGCTCGCTACACCGAGGTCATTGGCAGACTTCGTTGGTGCGAATGGGACTGGAACTTCCATCGGCTGCCTCCGATCGTCCGACACAACACCGGAGACGGCCAATCCCTTCCGTGGTGCATGTTCCTTCGTCAGGACTTCATCAGGCTCTCGCTCAAACGATCCACACCAAGGCTTCGCCCGAATTGGCTCACAGCGGCAGTGAAGTCGTCGTCCGATTGTGCAGGTGCATACCGAAACCGCCAGCGTCCTTTTCATTTCAGCGTCCTTTTCATTTCATTGTGGCAGCTGGGGCCGCCCCGGATTGACCGATGCTCGTCCCATCCCTTTCGAATGCGTTTGGAGGACAAGAAATCGAAGCCTTCGACCGGATGACCCCATCCAAAGTGACTCCGAACGCTTGTTTCGTATCCGTATGCGATGGGCATGGTCGATGGGCATGGTCGCCCGCGTTGTTACAATGCCCGAGGGCAAGTCCGTCAATGCGTTGAGCCCGCGGTGTATTTCCTTTCCCGATGTCTGAGTGAAGGCCCATTCGCATGACACGAAACTCCTCGATCTCTCGACGGTCAATGATCTCCTCTCTCAGTGTCGCAGGAGCTGCTGCGATGGGTGGTTCGGAAACGCAGGGAGCGCCGTCACAGAAGTCACGAGACGCGGTGGCGGAAGATTTCCGGATTCAGAATCGGCGCATCCGCCAGGCGGTGATGGGTTGGTGCTTCAAGCCAATGCCAGCAGAAGATCTCATCCGCCACGCCGTTGCCATTGGTATCGAGGGAATTGAGGGAATTCCGACGTCGGCTTATCCCACAGCTGTTCAGGCAGGACTTAAAATTTCGATGGTCAGCAGTCACGGATTCGGGACGGGACCTGCGGATCCGGCGAATCACGATGAATGTATTGCAAAGCTAAAGTCATCAATCGACACGTCTGCTGAATTCGGCCGGCCAGTGGTCATAACCTTCACCGGCATGCGCGTCGATGGAATGCCGGATGACGTTGCCGAAGCCAACTGCCTGGCTTGCTGGCGCAAGGCCATCGATTACGCAGAAAAAAAGGAGGTGACGCTGGTCCTCGAACACCTCAACAGTCGCGACAATACGCATCCCATGAAGGGGCACCCCGGCTACTTTGGAGATGATGTCGAACGCTGCGTAAGACTTGTTCGCGAAATGAATTCGCCCCACTTCAAATTGCTGTTCGATATCTACCACGTGCAGATCATGAACGGGGATGTCATTCGTCGCCTGAAAATGTACCACGACTACATCGGGCACTATCACACTGCCGGAAACCCGGGCCGCTGTGAACTGGATGAGAATCAGGAAATTAACTATCCGGCTATTATGAAGGCCATTCTGGAAACCGGCTACAACGGATTCGTCTGTCAGGAATTCATCCCCACATGGGACGACCCGGTTCTTGCTCTGCGCCACGCTGCCAGTGTTTGCGATGTCTGATCACAGCTGGCATCCGAACGTGGGTCTTCAAATGACGCTCGAAGAGATCTCGCATTGAGGTCTCTTCCTGATCAATCGAGAAAGATTCGGTGGCGAAGGAATTTACATCCGGCGGCGAACTTAGACGCTGCCGTGCCATCGGACGTCTTCCAGGAATCGTTGAAGTTACGCAGCACGTGAACGCGTGGAGGACGACTGGCCAGTTTGATAATTCCACAGCTTCAGGCCTGCGACAACTTGTTCTGCGACGGACATGGCCTGCACGGCCTGTCGGGAAGACACAGTGGGTGTGGTCTTGTTTCGGACGCAATCAACGAACTCCCGCAGTTCTGCGGTCAGGGCATCCGTGTCGGAAGCCTGAATCTCTTCGTGTTGCATCCATTCCGAAAAGACCTGGTCCTTCAGCGTACGGGGATCCGCTGTCGACGCCGCAATTGCATGGACAAGAGCAGGATTGTTGCGGAACTGACCTGCAGCTTGCCAACTGCTGACTCTGCGCGTCTGCAGATCAGCAGTGAAGTATCCGTCTGCAGACCAGACCTGGATGCTGCGTTCAGCCGTGGGATTCATGCGGCTGGTTGTGAGATCAGCGATCACGCCGCCGCGAGTCCTCAGCCGTGCGACAGCCATATCTTCATGCGGCCCGAATGTAACAGCACCGAACGATTCCACTGTTTCCACCGTATCCCCCGTCAGGGCAAGTACCAGATCGATGTCGTGGATCATCAGGTCGTGAACAACGCCGATATCGGTCGAACGGAAAGTGTACGGACTGACGCGTGTGCATCGGATGTGCAGCGGATTCGTAACCTTCTGTTGCAGCACC
>JAGQQE010000456.1 GCA_020426345.1 Planctomycetaceae bacterium | reverse complement strand
CGGTGAATTGACTGTCACCCGCCGTCCGTTCAGCAGATGATTCTGGTTGAACGGTTGGATGATTCGAGCCGCATCCTGCGCCAGCTCATTTGCTCTGTGAAGAATGCGGGCCGTAGTCGCCAGCAGGATTTGTGTCAAATCGAATGACTGCTGTTGTTCGTCAAACATCGACGTCGCGCGAAAACGAACATCATCCGGAGCATGCGCCAGAGAATTATTGACATTGATCCCGACGCCGACAATGACTCCTGATTGCCCGTCAGTTGTGACGTGTTCGGACAGAATACCGCAGATCTTCTGGTGTTGCACATAAACATCGTTCGGCCACTTGATGCTGATCGCAGTCGACGTCAGCTCGCCGGCCAGCATGTCGTGCACGGCGACTCCCGTCGCCAGCGATAGCATTGGACAATTCTCCTGAGACAATCCTATATCGGCGGGCCTGATCACCAGCGAAAAAGTGAGTGCCCCTGCTGTGGACCACCACTCTCGCATTCCGCGTCCGCGTCCAGCTGTTTGTTCGTCGGCTAACACCAGTGCCGGAGCGTGTGCCAACAGTGGAACGAATAATTCGCGTGCAGTGGTATTTGTCGACGGAAGGGATCGATGATACTCGACATGACCAAAGATCCCTGATTTACGAATTCGGCCGAGATCAAACATCAACGGGCGGGCGGGTGACATTCCAGTGGCTCTGGCAGGAGTATGCATGCGAAGTCGTGAGCGTCGATGTTATTCGGTCAACCGAGCGAACGCTTCTTCCGCCTCGGATACTGAAACCGACGGCAGCGAAATGGTCAGTGAATGGCCGGAGACGCTGTCGGCGGGAAAGGTGGCCAGCAGTTTCCCATGGACAAACAGCGCAAGATGACTCTCTGTTGGCTCGAACAAATCGCATGACTCAGGTTTGATATAGAATCGAAGCAGCGGAGCAGGGCCTTCGGATGAACCGTGAAATGTGGTCAAATCATCTGCATCCCAGACAACCTCTGGAGAAACAAACACCGGCAGCCCATCCGGGGTCGTCTCTGCCTGCCACCCTTCGATGGGGGCAGTCGACGCAAAGCGAAAGGCAACATCGGCACTGCCGGAAACGCGTTCGCCGAAGAGCCTCGGAAACAGGTACCACCATACGCTTGCAAGAATGATTGCGAAAACGGCAAGACCCACCACGATCGTCCATCGCTGACCGGTGTGTGGCTGCGGGTCTGCCGTGTCCATCGCGAACTCTGCTGAAGGGTTACTCATCAGCTCCATCCAGAACCATAATTTCAACCTTACGGAAATCGACCGGATGACTCTCGGACTGCAGGGAGATTGTGCCCCCGGACAACATCAACGCATCGTCTTTGATCAGCGGCTTCGCATTCTTATCTCTCGGATCGAGCTGTGGCTGTTGGTATTCAAGGACGACTTCTCCTTCGAGGATATGTCGGATCACTTTATTGCCCAGCACTTCAATTTCAGCCGTGACCCATTGTTCGCCGTGGTAGGTTTTCGAAGTCGAATCGATACAGTGCTGAAGCTTCATTTTTCCGTCCATGACAACGTTGGTACCAGGGGTACAAAGATTGGACGTGTGTCGGTCATTCCTGCCGTTTCCACCCAGTAGCTGCACTTCAATGGAGACCGGAAAGTCCTGATCCTTTGCCATGGTTGCAGGATCCTGCCCGTGAACCATCACACCGCTGTTGCGCGTTGCCCAGCCTGGACCGCCTTTGCATTGCTCACCAACAAATCGGTATTCAACTCGAAACTTGTAGTGCGAAAATGGCGTCTTGTAGAAGATGTGTCCGAAGCGTTCTCCGAACTCCTCGTAGCCACCACCGTCGTACCGAACCTTCATCAGGCCGTCTTCGACCCGAAAGGTGTTTGAATAGTTTTCACCGAGTTCGCTGTAGCGAATCTTGGGCGTCCAGCCGGTCAGGTCTTTACCATTGAAGATAGAAACCCATTCGCCCTTCCTGATCGAGTCCGCATCATCTGCCTGACAGGTACCGATGGCCAGAAGGCTTGTCGTAAGCAAAGCCGCATTGAAGAAAAAAAATGACACAGGAACACGGATCGACGATTTCATTCTTTGCTTCCAAGACAGTACAGAGTGGAAAAGGTGCGGACGAAGAGCTGTCCGTTTGCTGCCGCTGGTGACGCACGCATACCGTCAGCCAGCTTGTTTCGAGAAACGATTTCCAGTGAGGGATCGGCTTTGATGACATATGTGTCGCCCTCTTCGTTGCACACATAAAGTAACTTGCCGTCGCTGACAGGTGATGCCGTGAATGTGCCATCCAGTCGAATCTTGTGAAGTTCTTCGCCCGTACCAGCCTCCAGGCAGGAAACCACACCATTGTTGGTCACCATCAGAATGTGATCACCGACGCAAACGGGGGCAGCGAGATCAGAGTTTCCTTTGGTTCGATTCCAGACGACGTGCGACTCAGAAACATCACCGCGGGTATCGTCAGCCAGCCGGACCGCCAGCAAATTTGCATTCCGCGATCCGGTGTTCAGGATTGCAAAGTCTTTGTAGAAGCACGGCGGAGCAGACGCGTTAAAATCATCGTGGCGAATTGTCCACAGCTCCTCGCCCGTGCGGATGTCGTAAGCAAATGCCGCTCGGGATCCCACGGAGACAACCTGCGTTCTTCCGTTCACGGTAGTAAACGCCGGAGTGCTGTAAGATTTCCGGAGATCTCCCTCCAGCTTTGGCTGACCGTTCTCATCCAGGTCACCGTAATCAGTTGTTCGTTCTGTTCGCCATACGGTCTTGCCCGTTTCGCAGTCAAGAGCAGTCAAAAACTGATGATCAATGCCGTCAAAAGTCAGAATCAGCAGGTTTTCAAAAATGATGGGGGATGAGCCCGGGCCACGAAAGTGGCGACAGTTGATATCTCGACGTTGCCAAATGACATGAGCGGTGTTGCGATCCAGTTTGGCCGTCCCGTACGTGCCAAAGTGAACGTAAACACCAGTGGAATCCAGTGCACATGATGGCGACGCGTAGGTATTAATTGCGTTCTTTAGTGGCTCTGGTTCGGCATTTTCGAACAGCAGAATGTGATGAATTACCTTCCCGGTTGCCTGGTCGATACAGTAGACGTATTGGCGATGCCCCTCTTCCGTAGCCGCGGTCAGCCAGATCCGGCCGTCGCCGATAATTGGCGTCGAGTGCCCGGCATTTTCAAGTGGACACTTCCAGACGATGCCCTTTCCTGATGCTTCATCCCACTCCTTTGGCAGGCCCTCAGCATCACTGGCGGCGATGTGCGAATTGAGAGTCGGCCCAGCCCGGAACGGCCAGTTTAATTCGGCAGCCGAAACTTGTGACCGGTTTATTCCAGCCACAACCATTACGCCGGTGAACAGCAGGATCGGCATTCGCTGTAGCTTCTCCCGCCGCAAACAGGTCAGTTGTCTAACCCGGCCGCTTGCCCAAGTTACTAAAACTCGCGCGCATTCTTGGCAAATTGCCATCAACCCCGGCATATCTGTAGCTCCAGACGAAGCACCCAAACTCTGCAACCTGAACAACGTGTCAACGACGAGCGCGCAAATTCCACGCTCGACAATCGATTCGTACTTTAACGATGTCGCTTCGATCTGTCTTTCTCGCCGGGCGATTTGCCGGGCTCCTGTGCCGCAGCGTGCCGTTTGAGTGGAAATTGAAGCTGCGAAACGGTAAATATCCGCTCAAACAAGTCTCGGTAGCTCAATTGGATAGAGCGTCGGCCTCCGAAGCCGAAGGTTGTGGGTTCGACCCCCGCCCGAGACACTCGTCCGTAAATAGAATTGCGGCGAATTGACGACCTGCTGACACTGCAGTTCGAGCGGTTAGCCCGCCGCGGCGTTTCAGATCTCGCGATCACTGGTTCTGAAACCGTTCAGAACTCACTCCTCTGCGCTGACTCAGAGAAACTTGTTCCAAAGCAGAAAAATGCTGCTCGCCAAGTCACTAAAATCAGCATCCTGCCTCACAGCTACATCATCGCCCAACACTTAAGCCCGAACATAGTCCGCGTTCCTTGAACAGAAATTAGGACTTGGCTCCGCGAGTTTCTGATCCACGACGGTTCTCTGCTGTTTTAGCCAGTGCTTGGGTTCGGCATTACAACTTCGTGCGAATCGGACCAAACACCATTCATGTATGTTTGATATTCACATCTGTATTCAGTTGCCGTTGGTTCGTGGTACATCAAACACCATTCATGTATGTTTGATATTCACATCTGTATTCAGTTGCCGTTGGTTCGTGGTACATCA
>JAGQQE010000455.1 GCA_020426345.1 Planctomycetaceae bacterium | reverse complement strand
ATCACTGAGAGATCGGACTGGGATTCCATTTGTGTCAAATCATCCGACAACTCCAAATCCGGCATAAGGCTCAGCAACATCTGCCCGGCGGCCTGATCCGCTTCAAACCACATTTGCTGCGTCGCCGGATCCAACACCTCAGACGACCCGGACGATGAAATCGTACGTGAATCGCATTCTGGATGCAGATCCTGGATCTGGCGGAGTACTCCCCTGCGCGCGGCGGGACTCAGCACCTGGAAGCCGCGTCGCAATGCGGGTGTGCGCTGCAGAAATTCATTGTCATCGAAGGCGTCAATTCTCTCGTCAATTCCTGCAAGGCATTCAATGTCGCTTTGAATTCGGGGCAACGCAACAGGCAGCATTCCCGTCAGACGCATCGAAAGAAGTCTGCGACTTTCAGAGCTGGTTGCGGCGTCCAGCCAGCTTGCCGTGAGTGACTGGAACTGCTCTTTCTTCAACTGATTCAGTATCAGGAGCGCTGCCGCGCTGGTTCCGTGCATCAGACCAGAGCCAGCATCCATGAACTGCCTGAGAGTCCAGAGCAGCCGTGACGCCTCCAGAGATGTCGAAACAACAGCGTCCTGTTGTTGAAACCAGAGCACAAGATCCAGTAACGCACGAGCGTCTTCGACCTGTTCGCTTCCGATCAATCCATCCAGTCGCGTCAGAGCGGCCTGCAGTAATGCACTGGTCGTTACGGATTGCGGCACTGCGAAGGCCTGACAAAAATCCGTCCTGAACGCCGCGTTTGGATGAGGAAGTCCGGGAATGTGTCCGCTTCGAATGGGATCGATCAGAGACATGGCTTTCGTGAGTTCAGGTAACGTCGCTGAATCGGAGAAACTGCCGTGAATCCAGTCAAGCCCCGTTCGAACCAATTCGCCCAGGCCGCATGTGGCAGCCTGACTAAACGTCTCCAGTTGCGTCATCCCCCATTCAGACTGTGGTTCCAGCAGCGATTGACGGAGGATTCCTTCGGCTGCCTGTCGCAAAGTTGTTCCTCGAGCTGACGACAAGGAAATCATCGCGGCCGTCGAATTCTGCCACTTCAGTGTCCAAACCGTTGTCAGACTTTCCCGGTCTCCAAATCCACCGTCATCTTCAGGTTCGGCATAGGGAATCCGGCACACCAGCAACTGGCGAAAAACGACCTCTCGCGCACGATCCAGAGCACTTCGAAGCGGATCCAGACGCATTCGTTTTTCCTGCGTGATCGATTCGGGGCCCGGCAGATTGAGTGTCTTGAGGATCTGTTCGATGTGCGGAGCAAGGCCACAACGCGGCATGTCGGCCGGCAACTGACCCATTCGGCTTCCTACAAAGACCGTTTGCAAGGCGGCTGCCACTGCACGCCCTGCTCCGTAGAGCTGACCCTGTGTCAGGCACAGTTGCATCGCTTCCACGACCTCCTGGCGTCCGGGTGTTTTCAACCTCCGAACCCGCGCCAGATCGCGGCTGATTCGGACGACTTCTTTTGCGTCTGCGGCGTTCATTGGATGTCCGCTGTTGCGCAACTCGCGGCAAACGCCGACAATCAGATCGACCGCCGCATGGTCGATGTCTTCTATGCTTCCGGCTTCAAATACACGCTGATGCCACATCGGATCACGAATTCCAGCCGGATATCCGGAACGTTCATCGAGCTGCTCGAACGTGTAGGGAATCAGCGAGGTTGCAATCTTTCCTTTCCGATCGGACGTCGATTGGTCGGTCTTCGAGTTTATCGAAGGGTCTCCCGCGCGCGATGTCCAGAGCTTTGGTATTGGCAGTAGTGCCGCTGCATGAAAGGCCCCGATGACTGCCGCGCAACGTTGTTCGCCTGCCATCTGAATACAGCTTCGCATCCACGCTTCACGCAGCCGGTCATATTCGGAAGGCGGGCCATTGCTCCAACGGGTGGCCCACCCAAACAACAGTCCGGCCCGACGAATTTGTTCGGGGGCCGACGTGACAGCTGGTGATTCAACCAGCCGATCCCAGAGCTGTCCGGTGTCCGTGACTTCATGTCGATCCATTAACTTTTGAAGTAAGTCTCTGTCGGAATTCGGGGCGGCTCCCGACAACGTTGCTTCGTGGTAACGATCGGGGCCGGCGTCTTCGGACGGCGAATCGACTTCTCCCGGTTGTTCCTCGTGATTGCGTGACAGGCCGGGAACACGTTCATCAATGGGTAGATCAAAGGCGTCCACTGGCACTCCATGGGCGGAAGCCCATCGGATCGCCGCCATTTCAGGAGAGAAATCAACAAACGGATAGAAGAATAAATCTCCCCCATCGTCGCGGCATCCAGCTAGCGCAACGGGGCCCTGAGTTTCTTTGTGAGAAAGCCAGGGAAGCCATTCAGAAAACTCGCCCGGCAGTTCCAGCAGAATCCGCTCCGGCTGGAATTCATCAAGCAGCTGCGGAATGATTCGAGCCATGGCCGCGGAATGGTGACGCACACCGATCAGAAATGGTGCCTGACAAGTACTCAGCTCGTCCAGCATCCGTTCGCAGTCAAAATCAGTTATACGTGATTGCATGTTCCTGGATATCACTTGAAGTTCTGGACACTTGCGGATTGGCATTTGAACAGGCGACCCCTGCGGCAGATGGATTCTTGCCAAATATCCGCGCCGATGGCAGCCACAGCCGGTCATACACTGGCCATATGGCAGGGATGCCGTAAAACTTTATTGACCGCAGACTCGCAGCCTGTGTCTGGCAGCAATCGTTCGCGAAAAAGCAATGTGTTCGCCAGTTCAACACATCCCTTCGGAAACGGAAATCGGTTTCGAAATGACTGCATCTTACAACACGCCACGGGGGACACAGCGATCCGTGGCAAGACTCTCGACGCGGCGCAAAATCCTTTACTCCGCCGCAACCGTCGCGTTTTTCTTTTCGGTCATGGAGTCCTGTTTGCGATTCATGGATTTTCGATACGAAACCGATCTGGAAAGGATGACGTTTACATTCCCGATTGATGAATTCAACAATCATTCGGAAGAGCCATTCCTGATCCGTGACCCGATCCTGTTTTGGAAGCCTCGGCCATCCACGGAGGGGCATAATTCGTTGGGTTTCCCTGGTCCGGACTTTGACGTCATCAAACCTGAAAACAGTGTTCGTGTGGTTTGCCTGGGGGATTCGTGCACACATTTCGGTCCGGAACCGTACCCGAAACGCTGGCAGAAACTCCAGGATGCCGCACAAAGAAATGTGTCCGATTCGTCCCGAATTGACGGGGAGACAACCGCTGATTCATCCGAAGATCATGTGGAGATTATTAACGCGTCCTGTCTGGGGTATTCGTCGTGGCAGGGGCGTGCGCTGATGGAAACGGTGGTTCATCAGTGGTCTCCTGACATCGTGACTGCTTATTTTGGCTGGAATGATCACTGGCTTTCGAGGGGTGTTCCGGATCATTTACAATCCAGTCATTCCGAGAGCATCAATCAACTGCTGAAGCTGGCGAACGAATCTCGCGTGTATCAACTGGCAGCATCGATTTTCAGCCAAAGATCCGGTGCAGCCGACGACCTGCGTTCGGCCGTTCGTCCTGCCCGCGTGCCCCCGGAACAATATCGACGCAATCTGATTGCCATCAGCGAAGCGTGTCGCCGTTGTGGTGCAGACTGCTGGATGATTACAGCTCCCCACGCGCTGGACATTCTTGTACCGGAGTACCTGTTAGATGCCGGCGAAGTGAGCGACTTGTCGGAAGTGCAACCACTGCATGAATCGTACAATGAGATCGTTCGAGCGACCGCAATTGAATGCAACGCAACTCTGATTGATGCAGCAGCTATGTTTGATGAACTCGACAAGCAGGATCTGTTCCTGGCAGACGCGATCCATCTGTCTGATGAAGGTCGAACTCTGCTTGCCAATCGACTTCATCAGGAAATGGAGCAAAACGCAGTCAAAGTACTGCGATCGGATGATCATTGATTTTCAGGTGACCAGCCAACCGCATTTTCGCGAGCAAAAACCTGCCCTGCGAACCCTTGCGGAAGCGTGGTTTCAACCCGATTGAATCGTAAATCGAAACTCTGCGTGACATAATTCCACAGTGTGCATCTGTTTCTGATTCAGCCGACAACAAAGGAGCCTTCAATGACATCGACTACCGTCTCTGTTACGCCACCGGCCATTCGCCAGACTGGCATCCTGATTGGAGATGAATTTCGACCCTCCGTCAGCGGCAAGACGTTCCCCACGGTGAATCCGGCGACCGAAGAGGTCATCTGCGAAGTTGCCGAAGGTGACGCCGCTGATG
>JAGQQE010000454.1 GCA_020426345.1 Planctomycetaceae bacterium | reverse complement strand
CACAAGGGTGCCCGGGTCGAGCATGTTCGTCTGAATCCGGAAAGAATCGCCGGCAAGGTTGATGATACGGCCGCTGATGATTTTGCCATCCAGAGTCACGATGTTGACGGACCCATACTGATCACTGATGACTTTACTGGGTTCGACGATGGATTCGAGCAGATCTCGCGAGCTGAATCGCCCGGATAAGGCCGTCAGGTCAGGACCAACGCTGCCTCCCTGATTGTCAAAGCGATGGCAGGCGAAGCATGATGCTGCTGCAAACATCTTCCGACCGTGATCAAAATCACGATTCTTCAAGCCTGCCTGCACAAGCGGAACAAGCTCCTGCATCGTCCATTCTTTCACAAAACTGCGAGGCGCAGCGGTGAAGACAGGAGCGTCAGACTCCGGTTTCTGGTCCAGAAGGGGCTGCAGTCGTTGTCGATCTTCGGCATTCAGATTTGCGACAGCATCATTCTTGATGTTATCAATGTACAGCGCAAACGTAGCACCACCTCGATACGTGGAAGCACGTACAAACCAGCCAAAATACGCATCCTGTAACCGGGGTAACCAGCCGACTTTCAGGTGCCGCAGACTGCTTGCCAGGTCAATCTGCTCTTCCTGTGTTGGTGCGTCGAGCATCATCGGCACAAGCTTCTCTGCGGCAAAAGGTGCCTGCAGGTAAACCACAAGCTGAGCCAGCAGACTGTTCAGTTCAGGTGACTTCGCCGGCAGCATTCCTTCGACTCGACGGATAATCTTTTCTCGTTCGTCTGCGTTTGGAGGAGCAATGCGAACAAACGTCAGCGTGATGGCTCGCAACACGTCAATCTGCTGTTGCACCGACAGGGACCTGGTATCCAGCGATGCCAGCCTTTCGAGCACTTCCGATGTGATGGCCGAACGATTCACGTCGATAGTAACCGAGGAATTTGACCAGTCAGGAATTGGTGAGTCGATTGAGTCCTTGTCTCCCATGTTGACTCTCTCATGCGACCGAGCCCGGGCGATCACTGAACCAATAACCGCGTTTGGATCACGGAGATTGCCAGCCCAGTCAGTCCAGGCGTTCATCGCCCGATGCTCCAGAGCAATACGAGCCGCATAGCGAATCGATCGATCGGAGCTTGCCAGTCCATCACTGATCTGATTCAGAATCGCCGCATCAACGATACCAGCATTGGCAGCCTGATGCAGGACCTCCAACCCGCGGCGTTGCTGACGGGCAGCTGCAAATTCGTCGTTTTGCAGAAATCGATTTCTGGACGAACCGAACCGCGTCACAGTTTTCACTCCGCACGATTGCGCAATATCCATGACCTCAACAAGTGCACCATGTGCCGAATCCGGATGGGTCGCGACACTTAGCGTGCTGTTAGCATACCGGCGAAGCAATGTTCGCAGCGACTCTTCGTCTCCAATGTCGCTGGCGCTTGTCCACACCGTGTTTTCAGCATCAATATGAATCGGCACGGTCACGGAATTCGCTCGCGTCTCTTCCAGATCGACCTGCAATTTCAGTCCTGGCAGGGACGTCGAAACAATTGCTCCCCCGTCGACGGCGGCGATGCCGGACGTGAGCGACGCGATTCTTTCATGTCGATTTCTTGCCCGCAGAACGTCGGCTGTGTTCTGTTTCTGATTTGCAACCAAAGTCGATTCATGTGTCACCCGATACAGCCCCGACTACACCTTGCGACCGCCAATCGCGAAGTACATGGCTCCGTCCATCGGATTGACAACAATGTCCGTGAGAGGCAGGGGCGTGCCGGTAATGAACTCTTCCAGATCAGCCGTAAACGTTGCACCCTGTGGCTTCAGATGTACGGCATAAAGCTTGCCGTAGCTCCAGTCGCACGCATAAAGGGCATCCTGATATCTCTCGGGAAAAGCTGCCCCATAGCCGAAGCAGACACCTGTGGGAGAACCAGGGCCGATGTTGACCACCGGCGGAACACTGTCGGCGTAGTAGACCGGCCACTTTCCGGCACTGCTGCGCCAACCAAAATCGGCACCACTGACCACATGACAGATTCGCGTTGGTCGATACCATGGCGCATTGATATCCCACTCCATATCTGCGTCATAGGCGAACAGTTCGCCTTCTGTGTCAAACGCTGCATCAAACTGATTACGAAAACCCGCAGCAAGCAGTTCCCATTCTTTACCGTCCGGATCGATTCTGTAAATGCATCCGCCCGGAGCACGCTTGCCCACCATGAAACGGCCTTTTACACGTGGCAGAAGCAAGTCTTCGTCCCACGATGGCAGCCTTGACGAAGCGATCTCAGTCAGTTCCGTACCGTTGCCACAAACAACCACCAGCGACTTGCCATCAGGATGAAGAAGCACAGCGTGCGGTCCGTGTTCACCACCACCATTCAACGTACGAAGCGTCTCAACGGTATCCAGTTCGTCGTCGCCATCCGTATCGCGAACACGGTAGAGCCCACTGGCAAACTTCTGCCCCCGGTTCACACTGACATAAAGACTATCAAACGCCCACAATAGCCCCTGCGCTTCTCCAATTTCGACATTGATGGGTTCGATCTTCAAACCAACGTCTGGTGATCGTGCGGCGTCTGTCCCTTGACCATGTTCCTGCTCAACAGGCGGTAAAGTGACTCGATACAACGAGCCATACTGATCAGAAACGATCAAACGCCCGCGGGGATCGACGCACATATTCACCCATGACCCCTGCTCTCCTTTTGGCACAGAATACAACAGATCAACATTGAACCCCTTCGCTACTTTTAATGACTCAGCCGGGGTGGCCTCAGGATCTTTCAATGGAGCGGCCGCAGCCAGCGTTTCGGCAGTAACCTTATCTCCCCAGGGCCCACTGCCCAGCGCGGCGACCACTTCTGCATTTCCCCATGGCTGTGAGGGCCTGAATCCGGTCTTCATCCAGCCGTCCTCCGGCTTTGTACTGACTTGCCAGGAAGAATCACTGACCACTGTCCATGCGTCGCGCCAGCCGGATTCCAGATCCAGTTTCAGGACAAGCCCGGCTGCGCTGCTGCCATTCTCGCCTTCGATCGCAATCACATGATCTTTGTTCGGGTCATCCAGATCCAGTTGCCCGGTGATGTCAACAAACACGGGTTTCTGCCAGTTGTTTCCTTCTGCGACCAGAGTACCATCGACGTAGATTTTCATGACGTCATCGCAGGCAGCATACAAACGAGCCGCTCCCACACCCGCTGAACTCACCTCCCGCCGAAAAAACACTTTGTCTTCAGGAACATCGCCATCGTTCAGCCAGATCCACTGGGGTGTCGGGGCGGCCGATTTGTCCAATCGCGCATTTTGCGAAGCATTTTTCCCCCTGGTTGGCTTCTTCGCAGGCGACTTCATTCCGGTTTGTGGCTTCACCGGATTCGGCGGCAGTTCCTTAAGACGGATATTTCGGAATTGAGCCTTCATTGCCGGGCCGCGATGCACCTGAAAGGCCAGAACACCCTCCATTTCACGTTCATCTTCCTGATCGTCAGTGACTTCAACAGTGACGACGCCGTTAATCTTATGAACAAGGTGATTGCCCTGGGCGATGATGGTAAGCGTATGCCACTGCGTCAGATCGATCGCTTCCTTACTGACCTCCAGAGTTGCAACCTTTTTCCGACCCTCTGCAGTGATCACAACTTTCTGCCCGCGTTGAGCGATAATCCCGCGGCCTTTCTCGTCGTACAGCATTCCCGTGTAATTCGGATTCGCATGGATGTCGGCCTGATAGCCAACGCACACAAAATCGCCCTTCGATGGATCCTGCTGACTACGATACTGCACCCCGGAATTGTTCCTGCCTTCCAGCCTGAACTCGCATCGAAACTCGAAATCAGAAACTTTTCCGTCCCAGATCAGAAACTTGTTATACGCAAGATGATCGGGACCGTTCGTTGTACCCGTGATGCAACCGTCTTCGACCGACCATAATTCGGAATCTCCCCGCCAGCCCGACAGATCGGTCCCGTTAAACAGCGAACGAAATCCCTCTTCCGTTTCTGGAGTTTCGGATTGCGCTACCGCAATCTGAGATGTCAACATACCAGCGACCAGAACCAGCAATGTCATGAAACGCGGCATGAATACCTCCGCATGTGTGAGCCGTATCGAACAGACGAAGCAAAACTTCAGCATTGTTGTCTGAGCAAAACGTTGAGTCGAGCGACCCACCTGATCATCCCCGGCCACCGAACAAGAGCGGCGCGTCGGTCGAAAACGAAACTTCAGCATTGTTGTCTGAGCAAAACGTTGAGTCGAGCGACCCACCTGATCATCCCCGGCCACCGAACAAGAGC
>JAGQQE010000453.1 GCA_020426345.1 Planctomycetaceae bacterium | reverse complement strand
TTCTTCGAATTCCTTGATGTTGTAGGCAATGCCGCCGCCGGTCCCGCCCAGTGTAAAGCTGGCTCGAATAATGATGGGCAGTCCGATTTCGCGAACGGCGTCGCGAGCTTCATCCATGTTGTGAACGACGAAGCTGCGCGGGACATCCAGGCCGATTTCAATCATCGCCTTCTTGAAGCCATCGCGTTCTTCTGCGCGTTTGATCACGTCTTCCCGCGCACCAATCATTTCGCAGTTGTATTTTTCAAGGACTCCGCGTCTGGCGAGTTCCATTGCTGTGTTCAGACCGGTCTGCCCCCCAAGCGTTGGAAGCAAAGCGCACGGACGTTCGAGTTCGATAATCTTTTCGACGTATTCCGGAGTGATAGGCTCGATATAGGTGCGATCGGCAGTTTCCGGATCAGTCATGATGGTGGCGGGATTGGAATTCACCAGCACGACCTCGTAGCCCTCTTCGCGAAGCGACTTGCAGGCCTGCGTACCTGAATAGTCGAATTCACAAGCCTGTCCAATGACAATGGGTCCCGAGCCAATGATCAGGATCTTTTTGATATCGTCTCGCCGTGGCACGCTTGATAGTCCTTACAGTCGCGATATGCAGAATGAATGTTGTTCATCCTGCACTGAAACTACCCCAGTCGCGACCAATCCGTGCGCGTACAGGTTTCGCAGAATGTTCCGGAAAAGTTTCCGAGGGAGCGGCGAAGGGGCCTGTAGCGGCAAACGGCACTGGACCGCGCAAAATTTCGAGCAGGTTACCAGCAAATCGTGGTCATTCAAGAAGCGTGGCCCTGTGCGATCAGCAACTTGGCCAAACTACAGCCGATGCCCCCCTGGTATTCTCGATTCTGGGCCAAATCGATATGGTGACCGGAGCACGGGCCGAATACCGCTGCACAGATTTCTTCCACTGAGCACACACTCGAACCAGAGCAGAAAGCCATCATGCGCTTTACCTACGACATACGCAAATCATGGAAGCAGAACTACGACGATGGCCCGCAATTCGGCGAGGAATTTCTTCCACAGGTTCAGGATCCGTGCCCGCAGGAGCCTTCGAAATCCTTTCTGGGGCTTCCTGTGAACAGTCGGATCGGAATTGCGGCTGGACTGCTGTTAAACAGCCGCTGGGTCGCTGGCTATGCCGCTCGTGGCTTTGACATTTTGACCTATAAGACTGTTCGAAGCGTTGAAAGAGACTGCTACCCTCCGCCGAACTGGGTTTTCCTTGAGGAGGAATTGGGAGATGCGGATCAGCCGGTTTACGTTCGTCAGGAAGTCCCTTCAGACCCTCAAAATATCAGTTCATCGGTTTGTTTTGGGATGCCATCTGTCTCCCCGGACGTGTGGCGAGAAGATATTCGAGCTGCAAGGCAAAGCCTCAGAAAGGGACAGGTTCTGGTTGTTTCTGTTGTTGCGACGCCATCAGCCGGTACGACATCAGCCGCCATTGAAAATGACTTCGCACAATGTGCTGAATGGGCCGTCCAGTCGGGCGCTGATGTTGTGGAAGCGAATCTTTCCTGCCCGAACGTCTGTTCCTCAGAAGGAACGATTTATCATGACGCCGAATTCAGCCAGCGAGTTTCGCAGTCGATTCGCAATCGCATCGGTGCGGTGCCGTTATTGTTGAAGACTGGTTTATTTGCGGGGCACGACCAGATGAAGGCCTTCGCGAATGCCGTGGCGGGAATCGCGGATGGGATCACGCTGGTGAACTGCGTCATTCGCACCGTATTGAAACGAGATGGTCAGCCGGTTTTCGGTTTCGAATACACCAAAGCCGGCGTCCTTGGCCGGGCCATCCATGGGCCATCGGTCAGGGCCGTTCAGGGTCTGCGCCGCCTGCTGCAGGATGAAGGACTTCCGCTTCAGGTCGTTGCGGTTGGCGGGGCGGCGCTGGATTCAGATTTTGCCGATTTCTTTGAAGCCGGGGCGGATGCTGTTCTTTGTGGTTCAAGTCCCATGTACCAGCCAAACCTGGCACAACAGCTGAAGGCATCACATCCTGAGTGGTAACGAAGGCTTCATGAGAAGGCTTGACGTGTTGCCAGGAAATTGCAGTATTGCGAAATTGCAGTATTGCGAAATTGCCGTATTGTGAACCGTTACATTCCAGCTTCTGCGGGGGTCAGAAACTTATCCACATCGTTGCTGACAATGACTCCGTAATTGACTGCTCCCAGCCATCCGGACATGATGATGCCAACGCTGCCGGCATGAAACAATCCGGGAATCTGTTGCGGCAGATCGCGGCTGACCTGAAGACCTTCGAACTTCGTTCCAAACGACGATCCCGCGATGTGCCGCGTGTAACGCTCAAACGTTTTCGGCGTTGCGGCTTCCACATGATCCAGCATTGTCCGAACGTTGGGGACGTATTGTTCGAGGCAATCGAGAGTTGATTCGATCAAATGGCGTTTTGCCAGTTCATAGTCTTCTTCGTTCAGGTCTGCCCAGTCACGATAATTTGCGTTCGTTGATGAAACGATCAGCCATCGGTCGCTTCCCGGGCGTGTGCGAGGATAGTAGAAGCTGAACGTCCTGCTGCTCACTTCCATACTGAGCATTGCATCGATGTCGAAGCCTTTATGCTCTGAGTGGAACAGCAAGTCTCCTGCACTTTCATCAAAACCTTCTCCCGGTTTGAGTGCGATGTAAACCTGACAGGAACTGTTGTTCAATCGAACCGCCTGAGCATCCTCAACAAACCGATGATCGAAGTTTGATTCGCCCACAAGATTCAGAATGGTCGATTTGATATTGGCGTTCGATACGATCGCTCGGCAACCGATGCGGCGGCCATTGACGACAACCCCGGTCACCTGGCGATGCTGATCGACTTCAATTTTTTCGACCAGGGTTCGGATTCGGATATCGACGCCGTTGGCAATGAGTTCTTCTTTCATCTTGCCAACCAGTGCGTCAGTGCCGCCTTCAAATGTATAAACGCCCTTCTGCATGAAGTTGGAAAAAACAATGCCGTACGTGATGGCAGGATCTTCCAGGGTTGAGCCGTTCGCGTAGGTAATGGGTTCCATCAGCAGCCGAACAACGTCGTCTCGACCAGGAAAGAACTCCTCAAAGAGTTCCCGGGTAGTTTTCTGCTGGTCGTCATAAAAATTCATTCCCCGCGCTGTATCGAAGAAACGCGTTACTGTTTCCGGCTGAATGCCGAACGTTTCTATCAGAATCCGAGTGAAATCTTCACGGGTGAATGTGGTACGAAGGGAGAACTGCGGGTTTTCGAATCGGATGCCAGTCAGCGGTACGATGGAATCGGCAATTTCGCGGCTCCAGTATTTGCGGCAGCTCTTGATCATCCCGAACGGAAAGCCGTGCAGCGAGATATCGAAAATGTGCCCGCGTGAACGCTTAAACCATGTTGCCATTCCCCCAAGCTGGTAGTGGTGCTCCAGCAGCAGGACACTGTATCCCTGACGTGCCAGAATGTTGGCCGAAGTCAGTCCGGCGAGACCACTGCCGATGACGATCACATCGTAGCTGTCGCGAGCATTCTTCAGAAAATCCCTGGGCATCAGGCTCTCTCGGCGGGGAAAGTTCGTGTGGCGGAAATCCGGCATTCACTGGCGGAAGGATGATCGCCACCCGGAAAAAGGTGGGAATTGTTGGTCACTGGACGGCATACAGCAACCACTGGGCAAAAAAATTCCCGGAAGCAGCGAATCCAAGGGGGGCGGAGGACTCAAGCTGCTTCCGGGGGCGATTGGCTTTTTATTGTCGGACTTGAGATGCTGGCCGTGTGTTGTGTGCCGTCACATCTCAGGACCGAACGGTAAGACGATTCAAAAAACAGGTCAATACGTTTTGTGGCTCACACGCCTGAAACATGGGGGGCCAGGGAATAATTGTCAGGTACTACAAGCATTGGACCCGACATTTCGGCAATTCCAGCGACTTGTTAAGGTTCACCGGCGGATTCTGCAGACCCTAACAACAGGAAAAGTGAGCGTGGCAGACGATTTATTTGATGTGTCGGATCGGGTTGTTCTGATTACGGGTGGAAGCCGTGGCATTGGTCGGGCGATTGCTGGTGGATTTGCCCGTCGAGGTGCAAAGGTCGTCATCTGCAGCCGACAGGAATCATCGGTCGCTACCACCGTCGCGGAATTTCAAGGCGAAGGGCTGTCGATGACGGGGCTTGTGTGCGACGTCAGCAGCGCCGATTCCATTCAGCAAACGGTTGATTCTGCTCTGAAGCAGTTCGACCGCATCGATACGCTGATCAACGTTGCCGGGGTGAATCGCCGGAAAAAGGCGGAGGCGTTTACGCCTGAAGACTACGACTTTATCCTGGACACAAATC
>JAGQQE010000452.1 GCA_020426345.1 Planctomycetaceae bacterium | reverse complement strand
CCCACGCCGCCAGCCTCTCGACCTGAGTCTCCGGACTCCCGTCTGGTGTCGGCGCACCACCATCCTGCGTTCGAGGCTTGTAGATCAAAGGGAATGCATTCTGATGGTTGAGTGGCAGTGGAGAGCCTGTCAGTTCCATCCCCGACACTGTCGACAGAAATGCACCAAGATTCTGACTCTGAATGTGATCGACGTAGGTACTGATGCGATTGTGTTCGGTGCAGGGAGCGAATTCCACGTGTTCCGCGGCCAGATTCAAAACGCGTCCCAGTTGACTTCCTGTGTTGTCACCCGATGGTGAGCTGTGGCTGTGAAAATCGGCACTTACCCATCCAGTCGTGTTGACGACTCGCGACAGCTTTACCTGAACTTCTGACGTCTTGCCCGCCTCGACCTGCAGCTTCGTGAACTCGGCATCGTATTCCGGTCCATGGCTGATGATGAGGTCATAGGTACCGGACGCCAGAGTTGCCTGAACTTTCCCGTCGGGAGTGTACGCCAGGTTTCGAACGAAATGCTCGGCAGTCTCCGGCCCCCAGTTGGGAGTTTGTGTGTCTCCGCTTCCGTCGAATTCCACTTTTGCCGGGATGGAACGTCCTTCCGCATCGGTCACCGTGATCATTGCTGTGCCGGGCATGTATTCATCAAGCTGAATTGGAACATTCGAAGTTGTGTCTTCGATCCTGAACTTCGAAGATGCGAAGTTCAGGCCAGCCAGCGAAACCTCAGCCAAACCGTCTCCTGTCGGCAACGCAGTCTGGATCTTCCCCTCCTGGTCGGACACCGCGATGCCACGGCTATGTCCATTCACCTTCAACTCAACTCTGGCACCTGTAACGGGCTTCGCCTGATGATCCTGCACAACAAGGGTCACGTTTCGATGGTTCGCACCACGGCCCGACTCTTCTTCGTGCATCGCAAGTACCAACGGAAGATCTTTCGCTACATAAACGTGGCGAACAAACTCAAACGATGCACCTGGCTTAAGGATCATATCGCGACCATCAACTGCCTCGTACGACAATACAGATTCTCTCGCGTTACTGTTGCAGCGAATCGTGTATCCGGGGGCTGATACGCCATAGGCCTGCTGCCAGTGAATATCCTGAAACCAGAAAAGTTCGTGTGTGCCGTTGGGGACCTTGGGCATGTCTTCTTTGCCCCCATCGGCGCGAAGGTCATCCTCGAGTGTGAGTTTGATTTCCTTGTCCGAGGTATTGGTCCACGTCGATGAAATCTTTACATACGGCTTACCGCCTTCAATCGAATACTTCACAACGCAATCAGGTTGGCTTCCGCCACCCCTGGACTGAATTGTAAGTTCCGATGTCGATGCCGTTGCCGTGACTCCCCCCAACGTCACAGACTTACCATGCGAACCCACACTGACACCATCCTCGAATCGGAATACTCTGCGTCCGGGATAGAATGCACTCAGCTGATCTGATGCGGCATCATTCACTGCGAGATCGATCAGGCAACCTCCGACGGATTTCACGGTCATGTTTGCGTTCCGGGTGCTGGCAGGGTTTGCAATCACAGCAGTGATCAATTCATTCCGAAGAACGATATCGCCGTAGATCGCATCTACTTCTTTGCCCCTCGGAACCAGATCATTCCAGTTCTCGGGGGTCAGTCTTGCAACCATCGTCGGTCCCGACTTCGCGATCTGCGCACTTGAACGGGAGCAACTGGTGAAGACGACTGTGACAACAATCAACGACGCCAGCATCGGAATCATGTTAGGAGAAAGGGGCCGCTGGCCATGAGAATCCGCGGAAAACGTTGGCAGTGAACCTGAGGACATAGAGCCACTCCTGAATGACAATGGGAGGTGTATTTGGCGGGGACACTTTCGTACTCGCCGGTTTCTGTGGAGTATCGAAAATGAATGAAGGAGTTATGAACGCTGGCCCTCCAGACTAACAATGGAGCCACAATTGTTGAACCGAGTCACTCTGGCGAAACTCCGGACGCGAAATTTCCCGGGTTCCTGCATGATGGTTAATGCGACGCCATTTCGGGACTCAATGGGTGACGATGCGTTGTCAAATTCAGGTTGGATGCGATACTTCCGGAATCAGAACTCGGTTTCCTGCTGGAGAAAAGTCATTAAAGGTCCATCGTTTCAGTACGACATGCGTGCCCAGCGCATCTGGATTTGTCCCGGCTGTGGCAAATCGGTACCGACATCCGGGGCCGTCACTTCACGCCTGTGTTCCTGCAGGGAACCACCATACTTTATGCGCCTGCAGATTCCGATGCCGCTTCAGGAATTTGACCTTTCTGCCTTTGCAGACGACGACCCGTCACTGGATGTTGAAGACGACGGACCCGACGGACTCGAAGAAGCCACGGCCGCCGTCCTGGCGGCGATTGCGGAACGAATTGAAAACACCGTTAAGCCTGCGCGAAGGAACTATCCGTCAGGACTGTTACCTGCCGATGTCGGTGATGACACCACTGCGCCGAATGATGATGCGGACGATTTCGGGGCGGACATTCTGGAGCCCAACGGGGCTGGCGGGATCGACTCTGAATCGAAACAGCCCGAGAATCAAAGGGATGCCGGTGAGTTGAGGGCTGCAGTTTCAGGAACGACGTCTGCCACCTCCGGCCTGAGGAAGTCTTCCCAGAAAAAAGACGACGGAACATCACCAGTCGGTGATACTGGGGCCCCCCGGCCACGTCGTCGTCGTCGCCCTCGCAACGAACGAAATATCGATCCACCAACGGCGGCCCACCGCCCCTTGGCGGACTCACCTCCGGAAAGCAAAGAATCGGGCGAAGCGAGCGAGAACGAAACTACGAAGCCCGGGAAGCCAAGGCGATCCCGCCCGCGACGTGGAAAAACTCGGCGTCCAACGGATACAGGACCAGGAGATGCTGTTGCGCCGGACGCAGTCGTCCAACAGGAATCGAGCAACGATTCACCACGCGAAGGTGGCGATGCGAAACGTCGCCGTCGGAACCGCCGCCCACGTCGACGCCGACCAGGCAACGAGGAAAACGGCAGTTCGGCTCAACCGAATACTGACTAAGCCGCATTTGGCCAGAGCAGGATAGCGACGGCCGGGCTGATCAACAGCCCCCATCTGTTTGGCAATGAATTCGAACAGCCTGTGCAGAACCTTGGGGACGTCAGATCAACTCCGCGGCAACGAATTACGCGACATCTCCGAATCAGTGGAGAAGCGGAGCAAAATCAGTCACAATGCCTCTCCTGATGATTGTCAGCTCGTTGAAAATCATCGCCCCTGTCCCAAGTACAAAGCACGAATCCTGGTTCACCAGGCGGTAACACGATTCATGGCTGATCATTCAGACATTCCTACATCTTCCGTTGCAGGTGCTCATTACACCGTTCTGGCCCGCCGGTTTCGCCCTCAGGCGTTCGACGATGTTATCGGGCAGGAACACGTTTCTCGTGCGTTAAGAAACGCAATTCGCGCCGGGCGTGTCGCGCATGCCTATCTCTTCACGGGAGCTCGAGGGGTCGGTAAGACGTCAACGGCCCGCATTCTTGCCAAGGCTTTGAACTGCCCCTCCGTAAAGGACGGCGTTCCCTGTAATCACTGCGAAATCTGCGAGGGCATTTCTGCCGGCAATGACGTCGATGTCCTCGAAATTGACGGCGCGTCGAACCGCGGGATTGATGATATTCGATCACTGCGAGCCAATGTTGGCGTTCGTTCCATGCGAACTCAGTTCAAGGTTTATATTATCGACGAAGTTCACATGCTGACGCGCGAAGCGTTCAACGCTCTGCTGAAAACACTCGAAGAACCGCCGCCGAATGTGAAATTCGTGTTTTGCACAACCGAGCCGAACAAAGTTCCGGACACCATCCTCTCTCGCTGTCAGCGATTTGACTTCTCAGCGATTGGTGAAACGTCTATCGCTCAAAGGCTGAATGAGATTGCAAAGGCCGAAGGTTTCGAGGTCACGGAGGATGCCCTGGAGCTTGTCGCCCGCCGAGCGCGCGGATCCATGCGAGACAGTCAGTCTTTGTTCGATCAATTGCTGGCCTTTAGCGACGGTACGGTCTCTGCAGAGGACGTTCACCGTATGCTCGGGACAGCGGGGGACGAAAGACTGGTCGAGCTCTTCGCCGCAACCGTGGAACATCGCCCGGGGGAAGTCCTTTCACTGCTCGACGATTCATTACGTGGCGGCGTTCAGGCCAGTGAATTGATGGATCAGTGTATCGCGTATGTACGCGACCTGATGGTCCTGCAGGCTGGTGGAAGTCAAGTACCGCTATCTTCCGTCTCCAGCCGATTCCGCGATCAACTGATGGGGCAGGCGCAGCGACTTGGCATGCACTCCATTATGGCGGCGTTT
>JAGQQE010000451.1 GCA_020426345.1 Planctomycetaceae bacterium | reverse complement strand
CTTCAATCGCATTCGCGACCAGCATCGGGCTGATCTGCCAGCTTTCCGTCATCGTCACGTTGTCACGGAACCACCGACCATTCTTCTGCATCCTGGACAGATCGAGCTCTTCGACACCATAAGCGACGGCAAGCAAATGAAACAGAACGGAGTGCTGCCGCGCCAGACGCACATGACGAAGCCAGTCCAGGTAACCGATCACCTCATCAACGGCCAGATCCGTTTGATCGGATGTGGAATCGCGATTCACAAAAGACTCATAGGCCGTCGACAGGATTAATTCGGCTGCAAAAGTTTCCAGAGCTTCTCGAACGCGCTGTTGACTCTCTTCGGGCTGAGCTGAAGGTTGACTGTCTAAAGTACGAATCGCCAGCCTGATTGCCTCATGCGTTTTATCGCCCAGCACAAGGCTTCGGGCATACTTCAGAAAGTCAGTCAGAGTTGGCTGAGCAGCTTCCCGTTTCTCCATTCTTTGCAGCAACACGTCATTGCGAAGGAACGCAGACACCTGAACCGTGTCGCTCACGTAGACGTACTGATCATCACCTGTCACCGTACCGGAGATGTGTGGTAACCCGCCGGGCAGCACGCGTGGATCGCAACGATAGACTGTTCCATCCGAGACACGAACCTGAGCAATTCGGCCGTTGGATTCCGGAATCAGACACAAATCACCGGTGCACCATGCGCGCCCCGTGGACGGTATGACTTCTGCCGTCCAGATTTCCATACCGCTTTGAAGATCGAGTGAACGGCAGTGCTGGCTCCCGACCAGGACCACATTGCCGTCTGTTATTCCTGCGACATAGTGATCATCGGCGCCTTTTGTCTGCGAATTCGTACGCGGTGCCTGCCAGAGTAGATGGCCATCAGCCACATTCACGCACGAAACCAGCGCTGAACCGGGACTGGAAGCCACCATCAAGTCGCCGTGCAGCGTGCTGAAAAATCCAATCCCCGAATCCTGATCGGCGTCCAGCAGTCGTTGCCGCGTTGCCGCTATCCCAAGGTCATCATTCACAACGCACGTCGCCCAGTTCAGCGCCCCGTCGGATTGTCGACAGGAAACAATGATGCCATTCCAGAGACTGCAGACGACGTCGTCATTCCACGTATGGAGGGAGGATGCCGTTTGCGCGGCCGACATATCGGTGACACCTGCAAGAGGCTCACTCTCGTGATACACCAGCGGTTGTTGCCAGATGAGTTCCCCAGTCGTCCGTTCAACGCAACTCAGCAACTGATTTGCATTCAACGTCGACAGCAGGAACAACCGACTCTCGTAACCGACGGGACTCGAAAGAAAGGAATGACCGTCGAACGGATTCGTCGCTGTTCCGGAATGAACATCTTCGGTTCCTGTAGCCTGAACCGCATCGCGTCGGTCGTCTTCCACTTTTTCACGGAGATCTCCTTCGCCTGGATGCTCAGTGCCCCCGGAATCGAATCGGTACTGGAAACTCTGGTCGCCCAGAATCCATGCAATCGGGTTGCTGCGTAGTTCTGCATCAAGCTGAACAGCTACCAGGCGAATACCCATGCCGCGGCGCTCATTCAGGTCCGAAGGGAAATCCTGCCCACCAGGATTTATCAACTGCAATCGCTGTTGCCCCCCCAACTGCAGTCTGAGTTGACCAAACGGATCTGCATTGCGAGGCGAATTGGAGTATTGATCACGGCGATTTGAGGCATCAAAGCCGTCGATAAAATACACAAACTGACCATCGCATGTGAAGTTTCCGAAGGCCGCTCGTGACATCAGGGGATCATCAAAATGGATTGTTTCATCAATCGAGAGGCGCGGTCGGCTTCTTGTCGTCATCTCCGTATTTTCTGACTGTACGTCGCATCGGACCGACCACAGCACCTCACCTGTAGATCGATCCAGCGCGGCCAGTTTTTTAGGCGAGCGAACAAGAACTCGATCCCCCGAAATGATGGGTTGCCAGTTACAAAATGACACATGAGTCCCGGATGAGATACCTGGCACAGAAGACAGCAGATTGTCGCCACGCCACGTCCAGACCGGCTCTGGCCACGGTGGACTATCGGTTTCAGATACAGTCGGGAACAATTCTGCGTTTGCGTATCGCTGACCGTATGCGGAACCGTTTCCGTGACGCCTCATCACTTCCTGCATTGCTCGTCGAAGGGCTGCCATCCTTCGCTCAAACGGAGGTATTGCACCGTAAACTGATTCACAGGTACGCAACAGTATTGATGCCTGCTGCACCTGTCCTTTTTCAATCAACAGTGCCATCAGCAGTTGTGCTGCTTCAAATCCGGCGGATGTTAATGGATAACTCCGCGCGACTGATAAGATGGCACCTGCGTCACGTCGAGCGACAGCCTGGTTCAGGGCAACAGTAGCATTGGTCGACCATCGCCGATCCCATGCCTGACGCACAGATGGCGACGCGTTTCGAAGAAGCCGTACCTGCCAGGCGTAGTGTCCCTTGATTTCACCAGTTTCAGAATCAATGGACAGCGAATCCGGGCCCAGAAACGGACGATCGGCCCCCCCGGTGGAATTGTTGCCATTCGCCTGGAGATTTTCTTCGAGAACCTGCAATTGCCTGTCGCGGTCTCTCGCAATCACCAGGAGCTCGGACAACGTTTGAAGGTCTCCGTGCGGATGAGCCGCCGCTGTGGGCTCTTCGAACTTCATTTCCTCGAGTTGCGCTGCCACAGCACACAACTCCTGCCTTCCGAACATGCTCGCCGCAAACAATAAAATGGCGAAATGTCGAGATGTTCGAAAAAGCCTGTTCATCTGCGTTCCATCAATGGTTTGCTGAGATGACTGTGATTGATTCGCAGGGATCCCGGATCAAACGACGCACGAATCCTGATTCCCGAAAGCGGGCCCAGTCATGCAGCACGAATGGAGCGTATTCGCATTGTCCGGCTGTGAAAAGTGGAATTGCCTGCCATCCAGTGATTTGCAAATTTCAAATTCTGCTGGTTTCGCGACGGTCACCAGAGATTGCAGGTCAACCGAAGCAAGCTCCCTGCATGACCCGTCAGAACAGGCTTCCGAAATGCGCCGCGGAAGACCTTGGCTTGCGTTTCACTGACGTGCAAGCCGTTCAACAGACGCAGTCACAGAATGACGCCGTCCGCATGCGAGGAGTCATCAGAAAGTTGCCGGATCAACTTCAGCACGGCCAGCTCTTTCGCTCTGGCTTCGATTTCGACCGTCAATCTCTTCTGCCGCCAACATTCCGGAAAATCATTCACGTCAATGAAATCGTGATGTCGCTCGGGTTTTGGCCCATTCCATCCGTCCATCGGACTGGACAGGTGAAACATTGGCTCACGATTCCATGTGGCGACGGCTTCTTCTGTTGCAACCTCGACTGTCAGGCCGTCCTGAAGACATCGATGATGATGCACGTCGTAGACAAGCGGTATGCCTTCTGCCCGGCATAATGGCAGCAGATCAGCGGGAGTGTATGTCGTGTCATCGTTTTCAACTGTCAGCCGTGTTCTCGCGCGATCTGTTAAGCGATTGAGACATTCGGCAAATCGCCCCAGCGCCTCAGACTTATTGCCGTAGGCTCCGCCGCCGTGAATGTTCAGCACATCCGCTCCCACCCATTCAGCCACTTCAGCCTGATACTCGAGTTCACTCAGCGAACGATCCACAACATCCGGGCGCGGTGAGTTCAGAACGACGAATTGATCGGGATGGAAACTCAAGCGAATGTCATTTGTCCCGGCAAACTCACCACACGCCTGAAAACGCCGGATGATTTCGTTTCCATCCGGAAGTTCACTGATATCGTATCCGCATTCGGAATGAGTCTTTACCGGCAGAATCTGACTGTTGATTCGAAAACAACCGATGCCATTTTCAGCGCAGAAGTGAAGTGATTTCTGCAGAGCATCGGCGTTGTGCAGGCAAAGTCCGGACAGTTTTTCCAGAGCCAGATCCCTGTTCATCGCCTTCACGGCCTTGACCGTTGTGTTCCGAAACTTAATTGGCTGCTCCGAAAAGATACAGCAAAGACCGAAGCGGGGCTCGCCAAAACTGGGCTCGCCCTCGGGCGTCAGTCGAGTCACTGGTCGCAATTCTGACATTGATGGCAATTCTGACATTGATGGCAATTCTGAACGTTGGTCGCAATTCTGAACGCTGATGGCAGCCCGGACGCTGATGGCTGCATGGACGATGATGGCAGTAAAAATCCGTAACAACATCCACAGGCCCGGCGAAGTGGTTCGTTGCCGTCATACCCTTGTCGTGGGTGATCCCGTTTGAGGAATTCGTGCTTCCGCTTTCGGCTGTTCTGATGTGTGAGACGGGAGTTTGGCGTCTCGCGGAACTTCTATCCAAAACCATCCACGCAAATCGCCTTCACTG
>JAGQQE010000450.1 GCA_020426345.1 Planctomycetaceae bacterium | reverse complement strand
CACGATGGTTTCCAGTCGTCCTGCGTGCCTGTCCCGGTTTTTCAACGGACAGCCAGGCCTGTGACCGGCGTCAGCAGGTACAGTCTGTCTGGAAATACGAAGACTTCTGCAGACGCTATTCAGGCGGATGCAGCAGTCTTCCTGAACGGGCCACCTGACCAATCGCGAAAGAATGTCGATGAATTCACAGCATCAAACTTTGTCGAATTCCCGAGGCGAGCCGTCATTCAATCGTCGGGCCGCTCTGCAGACAGCTGGAGCAGGATTTGGCTGGCTGGCTGCAAAGGGACTGATGGCTGGACATGCCGGTCATCAGCCTCATGCAGTGCCGCGAGCAAAGCGAGTGATTTTTCTTTTCATGAACGGCGCGCCGTCACACGTCGACACCTTTGATCCCAAGCCAGCGCTTCGAAAATTTGAAGGGCAGGAACCGGAAAAAAAGAATGGTCGAAATACACGTGGCGCGGGATACATGTCGTCGCCATTTCGTTTCCGACCTCACGGTGATAGTGGCGTCGTGATGAGCGAACTGCTGCCAAATCTGAGTCGACTGGCGGATGACCTTTGCGTGATTCGCTCCATGCATACCGACGTGCCCAACCACGAGCCGGGGTTGTTGCTGATGCATTCGGGTCACCAGCAGCCGGTTCGTCCCAGCATGGGTTCCTGGGTTTCCTATGGACTGGGGTCTGAAAATGAAAACCTTCCCGCGTTTGTGGCATTGAGTCCCGGCCGCCCGGTTGTGGGACCACAACTATGGTCGAACGCCTTCCTTCCGGGCCAACATCAGGGCGTTGCCGTCGATACGAATGACCTGTCCGTAGAGAAACTGGTGGCCAACATTCGCAATCCGGGTTTGAACCGATCACAACAGCGCGCTCAGCTGGACCTCCTTCAGATGCTGAACAGGCGGCATGCGGAACTGCGACAAAATGAAGGTGCGCTGGAAGCTCAGATTCAGTCCATGGAACTGGCATTTCGAATGCAGTCCACGGCCGAAGAAGCCTTCGATGTGAAGCAGGAATCTCTGCCCACACAGGAAGCCTACGGAAACACGGTTTTCGGCCAAAGCTGTTTGATGGCACGCCGGCTTGTTGAGCGAGGTGTGCGGTATGTTCAGGTTTATTATGTTGACCGAAAGAACAAACAACCCTGGGACACACACAGCAACAACAACGCCGGGCACGAACGACTTTGTGCCGACAGTGATCGGGCCTCAGCTGCATTGATTTCGGATCTTCGGCAACGCGGACTGCTGGAAGACACGCTGGTAGTCTGGGGCGGCGAATTTGGTCGGACACCATACGCACAGCTCGACAAAAACAACGATCTGAAAAAGGCAGGGCGGGATCATCATTGCACTGGCTTTAGTATGTTTCTGGCCGGCGGGGGAATCAGGGGCGGACTGACATGGGGGGCCACCGATGAATTCGGTATGGATGCTGTCGAGAATCGTGTGCATGTCCATGACCTGCATGCGACCATCCTGCACCAGCTTGGCATCGATCACACACAACTGACGTATCGTCATTCCGGTCGCGACTTTCGACTGACCGATGTCCACGGCGAAATCATCCATGGACTATTGTCCTGAGCAAGCAAGCGCGGGCCAGAGCAAGCGCAGGCCGGGCGGACAGGCTCAGGGCCTGGTGTGTGTTTCTTCTGCGAAGGTTTTCGGGTTGGTTCTCGCGAATGGCCCGCCGCGCCTACCGACCCAAAGGCGGTGCACTGACCAACTGCACAAGTGCCTCAGTAACCCTGGCGGCCTGCACGGGATTCATTATCAGGTAGCGTGAATTCTTTTTCTTTTCGGGCTTTGCGGGCACAAACTGACTTGTTGCATCGTCGTGAATGAGGACTTCACCGGGACCTGACAGATCAAAGTAACCACGGTCAGGGTAGACCGCATAAAGAACGCTGGTCAGGTCCCAGGTCGGACGGTCGTGATTCGACCCACTGTGTGCAAGGTATGCTTCTTTGATGATGTGGTTTCTGGTCCAGCCGAAGTCGTTGGCGATGCTTTCTCGCGGATAGGCGGCGGCAATTCCGATCTCAAAACCGCTCCACACAACAGGGATGGCATCCGGCCAGCTGGCGGCCAGCTTTTGCATGGAAGGAATGTCGTTGTAGACGTTGGCTTCGCGGTGACGAGTGTCATTTCCGATGGTCTGAAAAGCACCCGCCATGATCGAAAGCAGCTTCACTTTTCTTTCAATCAACTGGACGCCATTCAGCGTCGAATACTGATCCGGCTCGGATTCGATCAGGCGGGCCATATTCACGGCAATCCCCACGCTGACAATTACCACGGAATGGTCCGGCTGCGCGGCAAGTGTCTTACGCAAAAGTGTGACGGCATCCGGAGCCTCCTGGTTGTCTGTCAGGTCATGCGGGTACATGGGGTGGTCGCCATCCTGCTGCTGGCAGACTTTCAAATACCGACTGTCGCGTATCTGCGCCTGTCGAGTCACGCCGATGGGTATGTTGGGCCGACCGTAAAAAGTATTGACTGCATCCGTGAAAGGCCCGGTCAGTGGATTGACCTTGGAAATCGTCACGGCAAGCAATTCGCAAGCGCCGCGATCCTGGAGCGTGTGCAACATTGCCAAAGCCAGTGCGTCGTCGACATCACCACTGATGTCTGTGTCGAAGATCAGTCGAACTGGACCTGTCAGCTGACGTTGTGTTGCATTCCCCTCCTGGGCTACAAGGCCTGGACAGGTGCTTGTGACCAGCAGCAAAGCCATCATGCGAACGATCATTTCCGGTTGCTTTCGTCAGATGTCTTCGAAGAGTTTGACCAGCGAAGCCGAGCATGAACGGCGGTTCAATCAACGAAGCCGGGGCCGAAAAAAAAGTCGGCCAGGAGAGGCCCTGTGCCGACCATAACTTTAATGTTTCGGAGCCACAGAATTACTTCTGGACCAGAACATTCACACCCTTCTTGTTCGACAACACGATATCCGGTTTGCCATCACCATTCATGTCATGAATCTGAAACTGGGTTCCGACTCCCGTCCCTTCTCCGGCAACGATCCGGTGTGCCTTGAAAACGGGTGCCTGACCTTTGGTTCGAAGGGTTTCGTACCAGTACATCACGACGGGATCATGACCGCCCGGGTCGTTTCCATTGTGAGCAAAAAAGCGTTTACCCGTGACGTAGTCCAGCTGCCCGTCGCCGTTGATGTCCACGCGTTCCACAGCGTGGGTTTGTGAGAAAGACTTGTCGATTTCGTGCAGTTCCCATGTGTCTGTACCTTTGTTTTCTGCCCACCAGACGCCAAACGTGTGAGCTGAACTGAGGAACAAGTCAGCGTCGCCGTCCAGATCGAAATCGTCTGAATAAATGTACGAGGCACTGGGCAGAGGCTTCGGGCCTTCGGGAGTTGCGATGCGAACAGGATGGAATTTCCACAACGCAGTTGATTGAAGATCTCCCGGTGACTCCCACCACCCGTGGCAGATTATGATGTCGCGATGCCCGTCGCCATTCATGTCTCCTGCACCAAGGCCATGGTAGTATTTGAAGGTTCCGTTCTGATGTGGATCCCCTTTTTCACCAATCGGGTGAAAACCAAAGCTTTCGGCGGCCTTTGCTGCGGACGGAATCGCACTGAATCCCATCTGAGCTTCTGGTTGTGAGCCAAAAACGAATTCCGGTTTGCCATCCGCATCCAGGTCTTCGAATTCGGGCGATTCGTTACAGATGCTTGTCCAGATCTGATGCTCCTGCCAGTGGCTCGACTGATCTGCCCCCGGATTCCTGTACCAGTGAAACGGATCCCCGGGGAATCCGACGATGACGACGTCCTGCCATCCATCGTTGTCCATATCAAACGCAAAATTCGCAAAGCTGTTGCTGTACCCAACGCCAGCCACAAATTCACCAGGCATGCGTATTTCGGAACGTTTCCAGGCCGACGGATTCAGGTAGTCACTGCTGTTTGCCCCGGGAGCCTTGTACCAGACGTCTCCGGCAACCACATCGGCTGTGCCATCTTTGTCAATGTCGACAGCGACTACCCCTTCCGAACGAAACCGCTCGTCCAGTTGGATTCGCACCCAGTTGTTATCATCCTGTGCTTGACTAGCAGCGGCGGCGGCGAAAACCGCCATTGTGAATGCAGTACGAAGCGAAATCATGGCGTTGCCCTTGCTTGGTCTTTGGTTACTTGTTTTCGATGCGGTAGAGATGTTTGTCGGTTCGCAGGAACAAGGCCTTTCCGGCAACGGCCGGAGATGCCATAAAGCCACCATCCAGTTTGTTGACCGCCAGTTCTTTGACTTCGCGACTGTCTGCCAGAACCGTCGTTGTACCGTCGTGCCCGAAGAAATAGATGCGACCTTCTGCGGCAAGCGGGGACGCGGAATA
>JAGQQE010000449.1 GCA_020426345.1 Planctomycetaceae bacterium | reverse complement strand
GTCTCCGCGGTGGTCGTTATTCATCCTGGTTCGGACCTTTACTCGAACGATCCTTAGACTCACGGTCTGCTGAGGATGCTTAGCTTAGCTGTCCTTTGAAATCGCGACAGGCACGCTGGGTGGCGGTAAATTGTGGTGTTTTGAGGCCTCCGGTTCGAGCCAGTCCCATGTTTCGACAGGGCTGTTAGCTGTCCGTTGAAAAGCCGGGACAGGCACGCTGGACGACTGGAAACAATCGTGTTTTAAGGTCTCCTGCTTGAGCCAGTCCCGTTTTTCGACAGGATGTTAGGTTAGCTTGCGGCGTTTACAAAGAATGCCGCCGTGTCTGGGAGGGAATGCGGACCTCCTGGCGTTTGTGCAGAACGCCATCTCTTAATAGTTCACGGGTTGCGAACTTCGCAGATAGGCGAACAAGTCACGTAGCTGCTGGTTGTCCAGTAATTTGAGACTGCCTTCCGGCATGACAGATTGAGGCACGACCGTCATTTCGTCAATCTCATTCTGAGGGATGACGACGTTCTGTCCATCAACTCCCCTCAGGATTACGACCTGACTGTCCTTGTCTGCAAGGAATCCATTCAGAATACGTCCATCGTTGGTAATGACCAGGTGATTCTCGAAGCCTTCACGAATTTCAAGACTCGGATTAACAATGTTGATCAGCATGCGTTCTGTGTTATCGCGAGCGAATGGTGTCAGATCCGGGCCGATTCGGCCTCCTTCTTCAAAGAGAAGATGGCAGCGTCCGCAATTCTGCATGAACAGTCTCTTTCCCGATTTGGGGTTGCCGGAGCCTGTGTCCAGCACCTGTCGAATACGGCTCACTTCGGCCTGCATCTCATTCGAGGATGCACCTGACACTTTCCCCCAGTGTTTCTCGACGAGTTGCTGAATTCGGGGATCATTGTGCATCAGCATTTTTCTGAGTGTCTGTGCGGACAACGTGTCGGCAGGCAATCGTCCTTCATCTACGGCGTTGAGCGCGACGGTGGCAAATTCCGGCCTCGCTGCCAGCAAAGATTCGGCCGCAAGTCGAGCATCCTGTGACAACTCATTGAATCGCCGCACAACCGACACAGCCACCTCTGGATCATGAAATGACTGCAAGGCCGTAATCGCTGCAGAAAGAACACGGTCATCTTTTTCAGCCGCGACCACCTGCAGCAGTGGCCGCAATGACTCGGCAGGAGCCGTTTGCCCCAGTATCTCGATCAGTTGACTGCGGTCAGAACTGTTTGTGTTCGTGTCGGAAATCCTCTTTAACGCTTCTGTGATCGCTTCCGTTTGCCCCTGTCGCAGCTTAAGGGCCAGGGACCCGCGCCCCGTCGCTGCAATTGCTTTGGCAAGTGGGGCGGGAATGGTCGCCAGGGACCTCCCCTGGAACGCCTCCTCAAATCCTTTTAACAGAATATCCACACACTCATCGTCCGGTGCCCCTTTTAATAGTGTGGCTGCCTGCAGCAAATCTTCGCGAGTTCCTGAAACAGCGTAACGTTTCATCAGTCGAGCGAGCAGAACGTTCTTCACCAGCGGTAACTGCCAGGATGTTGAGTCTGCGAGAATTTCATGAAGAATTTGATCGACTGACGCAGGCCCAATCTGAGCTTCCAGTGCCCACCAAAGCAGGAGCGGCTGGTGAATATCGGCAGCGTCCTGATCAAAACGAATCAATGCGCCCAGAATCGGCAACGCATGTTCGGGAGGAAGCCGCCTTGCGGAACTGGCGAGCTGTTTTCGAACCTCAATGTAGGGTTCCGTACGGCTCAGGGAAATCAGACTTTCTGCAACAGGGTCCGAAACCTCTCGATCATCGCACAGGAGACGAACAGTCCAGGCACGCACAAACTGGTTTTCGTGTTTCAGGAGCGTGATCGCCACTTCGTCAGTAAATCCGTGGGATTGATAGATCGCCCACAGGGCTTCCAGTTGTGTTTGTCCGTCGCCCGTTACCAGCAGTTTCCGGAACGATGGAAGCAACGTTTCATCAGCTCTGTCTCCGATCAATCGCAGCGCAGTTTGCCGTCGCTCACGAATGGGATTTTCCAAACCGGTGATCAGCTGCGCAGCGGTTGCGTCTTTGAATGCTGTCGCCGGAAGGCCATGACGGAGATGTTGTGGCTTCAGACGGTAGACCCGCCCTGTGGTTCGATCAACACGACCAGCGTAGTGGCTACTATGGTCGATCCTCTGTTCATACATGTCGGCAACATAGATGCATCCATCAGGACCCACCTTGATGTCGACAGGTCGGAACCAGGGGTCGTCAGTTCTGACCACACGTTCGATATCCTCAGTTTCAAACGACGACTGGTACTGTCGAACGTCGCTCATCACCACCTGCCCCTGCAGCGGTTCAATACCGAACAACCGGCGATGGTATCGCTCCGGCAGAACGTCGTCTTCGTAGATCACAAAGTTGTGGGTAAATCGGGCGACGCTGTGGTGTTTGATATTCTCAAAATACCCAAACGCAAACGGGTTCGACAGCGGACCGTGTTTGCCGAAACCTTTCCTGTAATAACCTCCCTGCACATAGTGGAATCCACGAGTATCACCGCCATTGTGACCGGAAAACACTCGCCCTTTCGAATCGATCTCGCACCCAAACGTGTTGCCACCACCCTCTGCGAAAACCTCAAAGACCTCCTTTTCCGGATGGTATCGCCAGATCTGCTGGCCCAGTGTTCGAATTGGTGGATCGGTGCTGCCTGGTTTTTTCACCGCAGCAGAAACGGTACTTCCCTGCGCGCCATACAGCCAACCGTCGGGACCAAAACGCATGCTGTTGATGACGGAGTGAGAGTCTTCCAGTCCGAATCCTTCAAGAAGCACACGAGGATCTCCGTCGGGAATGCCATCGTGGTCAGCATCTGGATAGAAAAGAAGATATGGTGGATTGGTAACGAAAACGCCCCCCCGTCCTATGGCAAAAGACGAAGCAATGTTTAATCCATCGACAAACACAGAATGCTGGTCGTAGACGCCATCTCCATCGGTGTCTTCATGAATGCTGATGCGATCGGCACCACGAACATGGTTTGGCGGCGCAGCGGGTACGCTGTCGTAAACTGACCGCAGAAACGTATCGCGACTGAGCATACGCACCCCGGCCACGTCCGGGTATTGCCGATACTCCATGACCCAAAGCCTGTTCCGCTCGTCCCAGGTCAGGAACAACGGTTGCGCAATCACCGGATCACTGAGCACAAGCTGAAACTCAAGATCATCCGGAGTTACGAACCTCTTTTCAGCCTCGGCAGGCGACAGAGGATCTGTGTCCCCATTTCGTCGCATCACGTAGCGTTCGAGGTCGTTGACATGATCGATTCGGAGGTAGACGCCCCTTGCAGCGGCGTCCGTTTCTGATGGTAGGTCGGATTCCAGAACGTTGAACATTTCAGGGGTGGCCTTCCCCCAGGAATCGTCATCACCGGGCCTGTACTGCCAAGCGCCCTCCAATCGAATTGCTTCTTTTCGAGTTTCGTTCATCAGCACTGGTGGTGCGACGCTGAAGTTTGGACGGGGGTCGTTTTGATAGACACGAATCGCAAGAGTGTTCAATGCACCCGGGTTTAACTGATCGGTTCTGATCGAGTAACGCCCCCGTTCACCAAGACCACTTCGAAACTGAGGCGGGAACGTACCTGTTGCTCCTACAGGAGTACCGTTGATGTAGGCCGCTCGTGCGTCGTCCAGCGATTCGACGAACAATGTGACGGTGCCTTCCTTCCATTCCACAGGCACGTACACCATCGCCCGAAACCACGAGTATCCGTCTACCGGCGCCAATTCTCCTTTTGGCACAGACCTCCAGACGTCCGGGACGATTTGCGAGAACCAACCCGGAGATGACGGTAAGGAAATCGTCTGCTGATATGCCTCTAACGGGGAAGTCCTGCCCAGCAGGAGCGTGGCAACAACGCTTGCAAGAAGTGTCGGACATTTCATTTGGTCGTTTCCCCGATGATTTTGGAACGAAGCGATCGACTGCTGACCGTTGCTTCGGTCAGGGTTGGTGCAGGAGATTCCACAACGGCACGGCGCACCCACTTCAACCCGGACTTCAAAGTACACATGTGAAGTCGAACGGGGCTTTGGGAACGCCCCGTGAACCCCTAATCAGGCCGATTTACTGGCTGACTACTTGGCGACGAACTTTACTGGCAACGGATGATCGAGGGTATCTTTACTGGCCTTGAAGCCGTCACCGTCGACATCGACAAAGACAGGATTCGACAGTGCAGCCGGGTGCTGGGCGCCCCATGCTGGGCCCTGAACGTCGCCGAGCAGTTCTGTGCGATGGCCAGTCACCACGATGACATGAGCGTCAGATTCCACCGGGAAGCTGAGGGTCTGATCAAACTTCACGGTGCTGGTCGTGAACATGTCGGGGTGCGT
>JAGQQE010000044.1 GCA_020426345.1 Planctomycetaceae bacterium | reverse complement strand
GGCAGAATGACTGCCCCGCTGCTTCCTCCCCTGAATGCGGAATGGCGAGCATCCAGCCGCAGGCCGCTTTGCTGATCGTCCGGCCCATGGCAGTCCGCACAATATTGAATGAGGAGCGGACGAATTTGTTCTTCGAACAGCACAACGGGGACGTCCTGTGCCACAGCAGGCATCAGTCGAACGACCATAGCCACCCAAAACGCAACCGCCCATCCACCGAATCGGAAGGACGACGCCGATGGGGTCACTCCACATGCCCGACCTGCACGTCTGCTGATGAGCGTTGAAGACAATCGCCGGAAGGGCAACGGGTGGATTTGAACCGGCTTGCAATTGACAGGCGGCATCAAACAGCTTTCGTTTCAGAAGTTGAGCAGCAGACCGGAAAATCACGACTGGTCAGAAGTCCTGCAAATTCTGCTTCGACCCGTTTGACGATTGACTCCTCTCCTGACATCAACACCACAAGCCGAGCAACGCCACTTGTAACGGAATCAGTGAGATTTCCCAAGGCTCCGGGAAACACCAGTAGGTCTGCGGCATCTCCAGGCAAGTCCTGCCGTGAGTTCAGTGTCGTGTTGCGCATCAGCAGGTCCTTGTCGCCGAGCGATTCGCCGGTGGGATCTCTGCCAATTCACCAGTCTTCGGAGCAGGATCAAATACGTTTAACTCAGGATTTCGTGCACAACGCGGGAAGGCAGGACACCGGTCAGTCGCTGGTCGAGGCCCTGATACTTGAACGTCATTCTTTCGTGTTCGTAGCCGAGTTGATGCAGAACAGTGGCATGAAAATCACGGATGTGTACCGGGTCTCGAACGATATTGTAGGAGAAGTCATCTGTCTCACCGTAGATCGTACCGCCCTTGAATCCACCGCCTGCCATCCACATCGTAAAGCATCGCGGATGATGATCGCGCCCATAATTGGTTTTCGACAAACCACCCTGGGAATAGATCGTTCGACCGAATTCGCCGCCCCAGATAATCAGTGTCTCATCGAACATGCCTCGGTTCTTCAGATCATTGATAAGTCCGTATGTTGCCTGATCCAGGTCCCGACATTGATCGGGCAGTCGTCCGGCGGCATTCGCGTGGGTATCCCAGTTGTTGTGATAAATCTGGACGAAGCGAACACCGCGTTCCACCATTCGACGCGCGAGCAGCATCGTGTTGGCCAGAGTGCCCGGCTGCTTTGCGGCGTCCCCGTAGAGTTCGAACGTCGATTGTGATTCGCTCGCGATATCGGTGAGTTCCGGCACACTGCTCTGCATGCGAAAGGCCAGTTCATATTGCTGAATGCGAGTATGAATTTCCGGATCTCCTATCGCCCGATAATTCAGCTCATTCAGTTTCGAGATACCGTCGAGCGTCGTTCGCCGAACATTCGACGAAACACCATCCGGATTATTGATAAACAGGATTGGATCCCCAGCTGTTCGCAGTGCCGTGGCAGCATGTTCTCCCGGCAGGTAACCTGATGACCACAAGCGAGCGCTAATCGCCTGAACCTGTTCGGTGTTGGTTGGACGGGCGACCATAACGACGAAAGCGGGAAGGTTCTCATTCAGTGATCCAAGTCCGTACGACATCCATGATCCGAGACAAGGTCGCCCCGTGACCTGGTTCCCTGTCTGCAGGAGACTAACGGCTGGTTCATGATTAATAGCTTCCGTGTACATGCTCCGAACAAAGGCCATGTCGTCAACGACTTTCTTTGTCCAGGGAAGTAACTCTGTCACCCACATGCCGCACTGTCCCGCCTGTTCAAACTTGAACATACTGGGAGCAATCGGAAACCGAGCCTGACCGCTGGTCATAGTTGTGAGTCGTTGACCGTTACGGACAGACTCGGGCAGATCCTTGTCGTACCAGTCATTCATCTGAGGCTTATAGTCGTAAAGGTCCAGCTGCGATGGGCCGCCCACCATATGCAGGTAGATGACATTCCTGACCTTTTGCGGCAACGTGGTTGGAATGGCACCGGCATGCCCGGGATTCGAAGACGGGATTTCTGCACCTCCGGCGACAGGGCATCTCATGGCATCCGGCCCCATCAGCGATGCCAGCGCAGCCGTGCCAAGCAGATGTGATCCCCTGGAAAACAGGTATCGCCGGGTGATATTTCTTTGCAGTTCATTCAACATGGCAGCTCCTCCGAATCGAAATTCCGGATCGACGACAGTTCATGATCCATCATTGCGACAGATTGCCTCGACGACGTGGTAAATGGAAAACGTCCAGCGATTCCCTGCTATTTGGTGACAACTTCGTCCAGGTTCATCACTTCGTTACAAATCATCGTCCATGTGGCGAGTTCAATCACATCCAGCGATGGATCAGCAACACTCTCCCCCACCTTCACCAACGCTGCGGCTTCTTCCGAATGTTCCTGATACCAGTTCGAGAGTTGCTCGAGTGAACCGCGTAACACAGCTTTTTCCCGGGCATGAAACTCACGACAAAGCACTCGCATAGCCAATTGATCCCAGCGTTTTTCGACATCATTCTCGGCCGTCACAATCAATTGCTGAGCAAGATGGCGGGCCGCTTCAATCATTTGTTCATCGTTTAGTGTGGCAAGGGCCTGCAGCGGTGTGTTGGTTCGTTCGCGACGTACAACGCAGAATTCCCGACTGGGAGCGTTGAAGATGTCCATCGAAGCCGGAGGTGCCATGCGTTTCACAAAGGTGTACATGCTGCGGCGATACAGCGATTCTCCCGAATCACGCTGATAGCTGCGAGTATTGCTGACATTCATCGCAATCGCCTCCCAGACCCCAGCCGGCTGGTAAGGTTTGACACTGGGCCCGCCGATCCTGTCGACCAGCAATCCACTTGCAGCAAGAGCGTAGTCGCGAATCATCTCAGCATCCATACGAAAACGCGGGCCGCGTGACAGCAGACGGTTCGACGGATCGTTGTCCAGCTTTTGAGCAGAGACAACAGCCGACTGGCGATAGGTCGCAGACAAGACGATCAGTTTAACAAGTTTCTTGATGTCCCATCCCGAATCGCGAAATTCAATGGAAAGCCAGTCGAGCAATTCAGGATGAGACGGAAGTTCGCCAGAGACACCAAAGTCACCTGCTGTCCGAACGATCCCGGTACCAAAGATCTCCTGCCAATAGCGATTGACGGTGACGCGAGCGGTCAGCGGATGGTCCGGACGCATCAGCCATTTCGCGAAACCCAGTCGATTCTTCGCCGCATCCTCCGGATAGCCAAGGATTGCGGTTGGTGTGGCAGGAAACACTTGTTCGCGCCGCTGATCATACTCGCCCCGGTGCAGGACGTAGGCGGTGGCTGGTTCATCGCGTTCGTTCATGACATGTGCAATTGTGCCCCGTGCTCGGATGTCAGCCTCTTCCTTCTTCAGAGCCGCGTGCTCCGATGTTAACTGCCGGAAAGGCTGATCGAACCGATTCAGCCAGAACGAGTAGAGCTGGTCCAGTTCATCCACGCTTCGCTGATCGGTCGGTTTGGCAAGAGTGGCTTCATATCGACTGCGCTGGGCAATCGCATCTGCTTCGTCAGGCGACAGAACGCGGCGATAAATTCGGAGGTCCTGAACATCCCCGGTGAATGCTTCATTCCCGCTCCGCTGACCAATTCGAAACGGCACTTCGGTCCGGATCGTGGAATCGTCCAGCTTATCGTTTTCGATATTGGCTGCCTGCGACTTGCCGTTGATGTAGATCTTCAGACCAGACGCCTTGCGACTTCCGTCGTAGCTGATCGCAACATGTACCCATTCATTCGCCGGAAGCTGCTCTTTGCTGACAACCTTCAAACCCTTATCGGGCCATGAATGAATAATGTGCATACCAATACGCCGTTGCTGCACCCACACATCCCAACCCCGATAGGCGTTGCTGCTGTCCATTCGGGCACACACGGGGCCACTGCCATCGCTCGCCGGTATGTTCAGCCAAACGGAGGCAGAAAACGGCTCGGTTGATTCAAAATCGCCGAAGTGCGGCAGTTCACACGCAACGCCCTGCACCGACAACGCCTTTCCGCCTGGCGCGTCCTTCCAGGTTGCGGAGTCGTTCAGATCAACGGTTTGAGCCAATTCATCGACCTTCATCTCCACTTGTCGACCATCCCCTTCGTTGAGCAAAGCCTGCATGACAAGTTGCTCAGCAGAAATCTGCGGACCGAGTGAGGCCGCACTTGCCTCCATTTGCCATGCATCGAACTCCGGACGGGCCAGCCTGCGACGTTCTTTCACCTGACTGCCCGCACTGGCTATCAGTGCTGGCAATTCTTCAAACCGGGCCCGGTCTTCATTTTTTGGCACAACAATAACCGGGGGAGTATCTTTAACGTTGCCGTCGCGAACTTTCTGTGTGCTGTTGTTGAAGAAGGCCGACATCTGGTAAAATTCAGTCTGACTGATCGGATCGAACTTGTGACTATGGCAGACGCAGCAGTTCATAGTCATCGCCATCCAGACCTGTGCAACCGTTTCCGTTCGATCGCGCGTGTACAGCACGGCATACTCTTCGTCGATGATGCCACCTTCGTTGGTTGTCATGTTGCAACGATTGAAACCGCTGGCAATTTTTTGATCCAGGGTCGCATCGGGAAGCAGATCACCAGCAAGATTCTCTATTGTGAACTGGTCGAATGGCATATTCTGGTTAAATGCCCGGATAACCCAGTCGCGGTACGACCACATCTCACGGAAGTTGTCAAAGTGAATTCCGTGGGTATCGGCGTAACGGGCGTAATCAAGCCAGTAACGTCCGCGATGCTCACCCCACTTTGGCGAGGCCAGCAACTGATCAACAAGATTTTCATAGGCTCCTTCAGAACGATCTTCCACAAATGCCTGAATGACTTCAGGTCGCGGGGGTAATCCGGTCAGATCCAGACTCACGCGACGTGCCAGTGTGTAGCGATCGGCCTCATCGTTCGGAGTCAGGCCATTCTCAACCAGTTTCTTCAGAATGAAATGGTCGATCGCATTCTTCGGCCAGTCCATCAATTCGTCTGCACCAGTGACGGTTGGTACCTCGGGACGTTGTGGAGGAATCAGGGACCAGTGTTTCTGATATTCGGCCCCGCTCCTGATCCAGTCGACCAGCACTTGTTTGTGTTCAGCAGACAGTTCTTTTTTCATCTCCGGCGGCGGCATCATCTCATCATGGTCGTCGCTGAGAATCCGACGAATCATTTCGCTGTCGTCTGGGTTCCCGGGAATGATGGCTCCCGAATCTCGCGCAGCGTCAGACTGGTCCAGTCGCAGATCCCCTTTCCGTGACGCGCTATCCGGACCATGGCAGGAAAAGCAGGCGTCCGAAAGAATTGGCCGGATGTCGCGATTGTATTCAATGAGCCTGTCGCCGGATGCTTCCAACTTCGGGAGGAAGAGTAGGCATGAAAAGGCAGCAACGAACAAACGGATCAGACTTGTCGCGGGTTTGCCATCATCGTTGAACAATGTTTGTTGAGCGACCATCATGAAAACCTCGTATGAGTTTCAGAATGACATCGGGGACCCCGACACTGAGAGATGCAGCGTTCTGCATCGGTCAGACGGATTCGAAGTCAGCTCTCAAAATGATTTTTGAGTTCAGGGAAAGTGATTGGCGGGTGAAGCCTCAACAAATGCGGGCGTTTGGCGGGGCTTCAATTGGGGCGGGCTATTCTCGAAACACTCCTCAGACTGACATTCCAACGGCCACCTTGTCAACCGATTTTGCCCGGAAGGCTTTGTTTTGTCCTGCGCGACCGTCCTAAAGTGAGCTACGCACGATTCCAGATTGCGGAGTCGCACGCATTGTGCAGAATCGCACAAATTGCACACCGGACGCGCGATGCATGAAGGCCCCCATTTTGCTGAAGCCAGCGAAGCCGCGTAACATTTGACTCTGTTTCTCGCTTCGCACGAAGAGTTTTCCCTCTTCAGCAATGGAGCCCAAACATGAATCACACAAATCAAATCCCGGCAACGTCTTCCACAAGAAAGCAGACCCTTCGTCGCGACAACACTGCCGTTCTTAAAGAAGAACGAACACAGAGAGGTGGCATTGCTTTGACGAAAACTCTGGCGGTCGGCTTCCTTTTCGCGTTGTCGTTGTGCATCGCTAATCCTGCCGTGCATGCCAGGGAACCGCTTCCAGGCACGCGTGATGCCAGAATCCAAACAACCTATTCGTCGGTTTCATTCCTCGATGCCATGTATGACTTTCAAGTCTGGTCAGCAGACATCTCGGATTTGCCGGTTGATTTTATCATCTGGGCCAGGAGGGCAGATGGCCAGTGGACCGAGGTGCACCGATATGACTGGAGCGGCAGTGTCGACCATGGAAGCTGGACCGACTTCGGCATCTATCTTTTCAGCACTCACTGGAACGCAGTTCAATATGCAGAAACGCTGCTCCAGGATGAAGAAATCACAGCGTACTTGATCGAAGAACGTCAAAGGGAGCCGCACTGGATTCTTCTCGAGACCTTTGATACTCAAATGCAGGCTCAGGAATTTTGTGAAGACGCTGTGTCCATCGCGACGCGTTTTGGTCTCACGATTGAAACCAGGATTGTGCCGATCTCCACTCTGACGGCAGGACCTCTCACGCAGTTGAATCGGTGAGTGATTTCCTGAATTGAACAATGCGAATTTCACCATCGTACTGACACCGGCTGAGTTCATCCTCAATCCACGCTAAAACCGTACCAGCATCTCGACCACCTGTCCCGGCACCAATCAGAGGTATGGCCATCGAACGATACTTCCTGTCCGCTGCCAACAGAACAGCATTTCTTACACTGTCACGAATAGAACGTTCTGTTGATCGCCAGAACATGTTGATTCCGGCAACGTGGATGATTGCCCGAATTGGCAAACGACCGGCTGATGTCTCTACAGCATGGCCCAGTGGCAGGGGGCCGAGACGGGCAAGTTCGCGGAACGGTGCCAAACCAGCGGCACGTTTTATCGTTCCGGAGACGCCCTGCGGAAGGAGCAGCCACCATGGAATGATGTTGCGATTCCATGCATTGACAATCACTTCCACGGGCTGATTGACAATGTTGCCCTCAACAACAGTTACCCGCATCCTGATTTTCCTCCCACAATGCCATTCCCAAAACTCTTTGTCAGGCAACGGGAGGATCTGACTGGAACGTGAATTTGTCCGTCAGATTTGCCGGCATCGTGAGGATTGACTGAAAAACACAGGAACAACGGGATACCGCAAAAACAGGAACGGCACTCCCACAGAGCCCGTGTCTCTGCAGGAGTGCCGTTGCCCGACCCGATATTCGGGAACCGACAGTGGCGGTTCCATTGATTCCAGTCCGATTTTTTGCCCGAGCTAAGTTTCGAAAATCATTCCGTTGGGGCGACAGTGAAGGCCTGGCCCAACAAAGTCGGGGGGAACGGCCATCAATTCAAGTTTGATTTCATTTGCCTCGCCGACCACACCATGTACGGAAAGTAATGAACGAATCGACTGTTCCGGAGTTCTCGAATCTTTGTTTGCGACTGAATACCACTCCATGCGATCAATTCGCACGAAAAGCGATTGCAGATGCTTCAGATCCATTCGAAAACCAGCATGATCGATATGCCCGTCAAGCGGCCCGCCAATCGTTTCTGTTGCTCCAAGATACATGCAAAGGATCCAGCCCCTTTCATCCACGCGGCAGTCGTAGCCAACGCGGCCAAAATCGGCAAGCGGTTCGAAAAGGCAAGCGGCTTTCCGGATGAATTGCTTCAACCAGTCAGGTCTGTAGTCCTGTTGCTCCCTGCGTAATCGATACTGCTCCATCTGTTCAAGCAGTTCTTCTATGGACATGGGCAAACCAGCAAGTGATTACTGTGATCTCTGTTGACACAATTAGCGGCATCAATGCAGGCCAATTGAAATCGTGATATTCCAGGGTCGCGTCCATGACATGGTTGAACTACATCAGCAAAATCGCTTATCAGGCTGCGAGAAACTCCCAGCAGAGTGGGTAAAGGACAGCAGTCTGATTCCACACACACGTTCTTGTTAAGCAGAATTCGCGTACGGAGATGTATCGGGCTGTGGCAAAAATGGGTTCACGGGATTTGCTGCATTGTTGTGCAGATGCGCCCAGCGGCGTCCTGTCCTTCCAGCCACGACGTTCAAACACCATTGAACCAGCGGTACGGATTGAGACGGCTTTGATTATTGCCACCATGCATTGCCACACAATGGACACCACGCTACGGATGCAATCCGCACAACCGTCCGCTATCGTCCCTGACTGATGTAACCTTTGACAATCATGCGGTCCTCAGCATGCCGTCTCCCACAAACTGCAGAGCCCTGCTATGTTTTTTCAAGCCCCGCGAATTTGTACTGGATACCGATGCTGGTCGCATGGAACCTGCCTGCTGCTCTTGCTCTCGCTGAGCCTGCAGTTACGGGCACCATGTCCGCTGCTGGCTGACGAATCTGCAAAAACAAGTCAAGCCAAAGCACGTGCCACAAATTTTGACCGATCCCGGCTTGTTGCCTGGTGTATCGTGCCGTTTGACGCCGCAAAGCGAAATCCGGCACAGCGAGCCAACATGGTTACAGAGATGGGAATTCGCCGCGTTGCCTACGACTGGCGAGCGGAACATGTCGATTCGTTTGAAGATGAGATTCTTCAGTACAAACAACATGGTATTGAGTACTTCGCTTTCTGGAGCTGGCATCCTGCAATGGAACCGCTCATCAGGAAGCACAATATCCACCCGCAGATCTGGATGATGTTTGGTGCCCCGGAACAAGGGACCCATGAAGAGAAAGTCAGGGCTGCTGCCCAGAGCCTCCTGCCACACGTTGAAAAGTGCAAAGAACTGAACCTCTCACTTGGGCTCTACAATCACGGCGGCTGGAGCGGTGAACCAGAAAACATGGTTGCCGTCTGTCAATACCTGAAGGAGCACTACGACGCAGAACACGTGGGCATCGTGTACAACCTTCATCATGGACACGAACACATTGAAGATTTTACGAGTCAGCTGGAACTGATGAAGCCCTTTCTGCTTTGTCTGAATCTGAATGGCATGAATGAAAAAGCAAATCCAAAAATCCTGCCAATCGGAGACGGTCGGCACGAAACAGAGATGATTCGGACGATTCAGTTGTCCGGTTATCTGGGGCCGATTGGAATCCTGGACCACCGCCCCGAAATGGACACACGGGAGGCATTAAAGCTCAATCTGGACGGCCTGAAAGCGACACTGGAAACGATCGGCGACAAAACAGCTGCTGCAACCTATGAAGAGTAACGGGCCGACCGATGCCAATCAGTACGATGACGATCATGGGCACCGGCACAAGTGTCGGCGTCCCCATGGCCGGATGCGAATGTGAAGTTTGTCTTTCAACGAACCCAAAGAATCATCGGTATCGATCCGGCGTGCTCGTCCGAGCACCACGAGGAAATTTCCTAATTGACACGGGCCCGGAACTACGACTTCAGCTCGTCCGCGAAAAGATTCGATGGATCCACGCGGTCCTGTTCACACATGCCCACGCGGATCACATCCTTGGCCTGGATGATCTGCGAATTTTCGGATTTCGGCTCGAGCATCAGGCGGCCGATGCTGCAAAAGAGGAGGCAGAAAGAGCTGGTCTGCCGTTCGACGAGGAACAATTTCTCCGACAGAATCCGATTTCGATACCGCTCTACTGTGAAGAAGTTGTCGAATCGAGCCTTCGCGATGTGTTCTCTTACGCGTTTGCTGATCCATCAAAACAGTCTCACCGCTATGCAACCCCGCGACTGAGATTTGAAACAATTCACCATGGCAGCACGTTCGACATGCTTGGCCTGCCGGTCACACCAATCCGACTCAAACACGGCGAACTGCCAATCCTGGGGTTCCGAATCGGCAACGTCGCATTTTGCACAGACGTTTCTACGGTGCCTGCAGAAAGTCGCGACTTACTCAGGAACCTGGATGTTCTCATTATCGACGCACTGCGATATGAACCCCACCCCACCCATCTGAGCGTTGATGGTGCACTGAAAGTCATTCGCCAACTCGAACCTCGACAAGCTTACCTGACTCACATGTCGCATTCGCTGGACTATGACAAGTTATGCAGCGAACTGCCCAGTCATGTTCGCCCGGCTTTTGACGGCCTTGAAATTGAGATCTGCCGGTCATGAAACAAGAACCCGGATTTGTATCGGAACGCTACCGCAAACAGGCACTCTTCCGTGGGATCGGCCCGGATGGGCAGCAGAAGCTTGCGACCCGAAAGGTTGTGCTGATCGGCTGTGGCGCGCTTGGATGTGTGCTGGCCGACGCTATGGTACGTGCGGGCGTCGGGCATGTTCGAATCGTGGACCGTGACTTCGTTGAGCTCAGCAATCTTCAGCGACAGGTACTGTTCACAGAAGACGATGTCCGACAACATTTGCCCAAAACAATCGCAGCAGCCAGCCGTCTGCAGACAGTGAATTCTGAAATCCGGATTGAACCTGTCATCGCAGACGTTGATTTCACCAACATTCTGTCACTCGTCGACGGCGCAGACCTGATCCTTGATGGGACGGACAATTTTGAGATCCGCTATCTGATCAACGATGTCTCGTTACAGACCGGCATTCCATGGATCTTCACCGGTTGCACCGGCAGTGCAGGGCAGATGATGCCAGTATTCCCGGGAAAGTCCGCCTGCCTCCGATGCCTGATCCCCCTGCCTCCGCCACCCGGCACAACGGAAACCTGCGATACAGCCGGGGTACTTGGACCAGCTATCGGCGCGATTGCTTCGTTACAGGCAGCTGTTGCATTACGAATATTGTCCCGCCCCGGAACGAATCTGTCTCAACCTGACGGTGTCCCCCTGACGCTGACAATCGTCGATGTCTGGGACGGTACCTTTCGCCAGATGGACGTATCCACCCTTCGTGAACGTTCGGATTGCCCCGCATGCCATCAGGGCGAACGGCTCTGGCTGGAAGGATCTCACAGATCCGGATCCACAGTGCTCTGCGGACGAAATGCGGTCCAAATCAGCCCGCCGGAAAAGTTGGCGATCCGCCTGGATGAACTGGCCGCGCGTCTAAACCATTTGGGCAAAGTGACCAGCAATTCGTTTCTGATTCGGCTGCAGATTGAAGCGCCCGCTGCACAGGACCCTGGTGCTGGTCCCATTGAACTGACACTGTTCCCGGACGGCCGGGCCATCATCAAGGGAACGGAAGACCCCGCTGCGGCACGAACGATCTATTCGCGATACGTCGGGTCGTGATACCCCCAGAGGGTCTCAGCTGGTGGCTGCGAAGAACGGACAGAAACGCAAACCCTGACCAGTCGGGACCTATTCCTGATCACGAAGCCCGCGACTGTCGTCCTGAACCACAGCTCGAATATTCCCGCCGCAGCCCTCACCCGAACACTTACCACTCGCCGCAAACAGCGCGTCACCATCCGTTGCAACACCAAGCGAGCAGTCGAATTCGAATCGCCCCAGAAGTCGAAACTGACTGTCGGTCACCAGGAGTATCTTCGGGTCCCCATAACAGCCAAAGAACCATTGGCCATTCCGACAGGTGGCAGTCTGAATTCCAAGATGTGTGTGACCACTCTGGATTACATGTTTACGAATAAAGTTGAATGCACCGTCATACTCGTAGACATAGTTTTCCTCAACGGCGTCCGGAAGACCACCGACGACAAAGAAGTGATCTCGAAACCAGGCGATCCCTCCAGCACCATGAAACACCTGTTGGCATTCATGCCTGGAGATGAACCTGAGGTCGCTCGCATCGTAGACGTAAACCCACGAATCAGCTTTGCCGTCAGGGTGATTGAACTGCCCCAGATTCACAGCGACGTATAAGCGACCTTCGTGCAGACAGACGTCCCCATGATGGTTATCAACCGGGACCTTGTGAAGCAGCTTTCCGTGGCGATCTGTCTTCACCAGCGTCGTCGTGAAGCTCCAGTAGACAGCGTTGGCATCCAGACAGAAGCCCTGAAGATGATGTTGATAACGGCCTTCGCAATTCACAACCTCAGAAGAAGCCGCAGCAACTATGGCCGTCGGGTAAGCCATCAGGAGGGCCATCAAAAGTCCGGTTCTCATTCGTTCCACCATTCTGGTCAGTTGAACTCTGGTCCGTTGAAGTTGAATCCTGTGCGAGCAAGGACGCCTTTTCAGAGACGCAGCGCAACTCGGCAGAGATGTCTCGCAGAATCCCTCCGCAAACTGTCTCTGAAATGGTGCCATTTGCAATCGAATCGTCAAAGACTGCGTTTCCGTCAAATTCCACAGAAAGCAGAGGCCACTTCCTTGCCTGACACCACAAGGAATCGTACTCTTCGCATCAGTTGTGGGTTTCAGGCCCCAAACGATCTTTGAAAACCAGTTGAAAGTGGGTTCTCTGCCCGATACGCTGTCAGGCACAGTTCTTCCCTGTGACTATTCTGAGAATCTGTTTAGGTTGAACCAATGTTTCTGACCGGGGAGTACAAGCGGACGATCGACGATCGTTTTCGCGTGCAACTTCCGCCAGAACTTCTGGATGGAATCTCAACAGAAGACGGAAGCGTTATCGTCGCGAAAGAACGATCAGGCTGCCTGAGTCTCTGGAAACCGGATGACTGGCAACACCGACTCGACAGTGGTCTGAATCTGTTAAAGCAAAAGATTGATTCCGGGCGAATGGAACAGCGATGGGGTGACGTGCAGCGACTTGGACGGTTGCTTAGCACCCGTCATCAGTCCGCCAGACTTGCAAACCGATCCCGGCTGCTTATTCCTGATGGCTTCCGTTCTTTTCTGGGAGTGGATTCAGGAAAGGAAGTTGTTGTTGTCGGGGCGGTCATTTGCGTGGAAATCTGGAATCCTGAGATCTGGCTGGACGTCCTGAAACAGGAGATGCCGGATTTCGGGGATCTTTTCAAACAGTTGACGCAATAACCATTGAACCTGCTTTCACGTGTTCACTCAACACGCCGACATGAAACATCATTCAGTCGATTCATCGACTGTTGGACGCAGAACGGATCGAAGAAGAGAAAAGCCAGCTTACTCCACTCAACACGGTACCCTCCAAAACTGCTTACTCACTCAGGCAGTTTGACCGAAGAGCACATCCATGGATGGCCCTGCGGCAGGGATGCTGCTTTTCTCTCTTCGATCCGATTTTTATTCCCTCGGCAACAGCGTAGTGAACCTGAAACTGGCCAGCAAATTCCCCCACAGTGCTCCCCAATGCGCATTACTCGACTTGGAAATTCAGAGCGATGGTCGGACGTGGTGATTTTCAATCAGACGGCCCGATGGGTTGAAGTTGCATCAAACCAGCAGGCGCCGGTCAAGGATCAGATTTGTCAGATCCTGCAGCAGATTGACGAAACTCTGGACCAGATTGGAAGCACCAGAAAAGAGATTCTGGAAGTCACAGTTTTTCTGGCAGATCTGACTGATGTCCCAACACTGAACGAGCAGTGGGATGCATGGGTGCCGCCTTCGAACGCTCCGATTCGCGCTTGCGTTCAAGCCGGTTTACAGGGCAACTGCCGCATCGAAATGATCATCCATGCTGCCGCTGCATCAGAATGACGCAGGCAACACCAGAAATGCGGGTACATCCCCTGCGCAGCAAACTGATTTCATCGATTCATCCAGTCACTCAATTCGAAAAGGCCAGGAAGAATCTCTTCCTGGCCTTTCCGTTGAAACAAAGGCAACTCAGCTGTTGCTGATGAATGAAAGTGTCGCTGTCATCCCGATCTGAGCATCATCGCATTGTGAACACGGCAGGGTCGTCCACAATAAACGGTGTCGACCAGGTTCGACCGTCGTTGAAGTTGCAGATGTTGTAGAAGTGTGTCGCAAAGTACTCAGCCTGATAGCCGTATGGGAAACTGGAGTACACATGGTCGGCGGCGGTCAGGTTATCCACGCCGGGACTGGCGTAGTAGTGAACGCGACCATCGGAAGTGACTGACATTCCCAGCGTCCACCAACCGGGAGTCAGCTTCGGACCGCGAACTTCCTGACCGAGATTATTTCCCCGGACCAGCAGGACCGCTTCGTCTTCCGAATATCGGGGGTCATGTTTGCTGTGGAATTCAATGAAGAACCCGGGCCAGTAATCTTCCTGCTTGCGAATCGTGCGTGAAATCAGGAACGTCTTCTTCTTTTCAGAGATGGTGGTTCGTAAATCAACGCGGTACCCGAAATGGGTGCCCGATCGACGTTCGAACTGATCGTAAGGAGGGATCCACAGCCGAGTTGTACAACTTGGATTGCGGCCCGCACTAATGGCTCCAACGCGGGACGAACAGGACATGATTAAATCGTCCTGCTCCATCTGGCCTGACGGACGACCAGGTACCCCTGAATTGAGCGTCTGAATCTTCAATGCCCCCTTGCTTCCCGGGATCCCACCTGCGGGAGTTTCCACTCGGGAGATATAGTCAGGCATTCCACGCTTCGGGCTTTCGAACCAATGCCGGTTATTTGAAAAGCCAGTCGGAGACCGGACTTGTTCGTCCTGCTCTCGACTTGCCTTCTCTCCATTCGGGATCCACTTCCAGTTTTCATCTTCGAAGTCGTCACCGACATTCGTGATTCTCACACCGGTGCCAGGGACGACCTGTGCCTGCACGTCGGCAAAGAAGATTGGAAATGCCACGACAAAACACGCGGTCTTGATCAAAGTGAGTTGCGTCGACTTCATGTCAGCGCCAGCCTCTCAGGTGTTCGGTGATTCCGTTCGACGAAAGGATTTTGCCTCCCGGCTCGCAACAGCCGGTCTGCATCCATGAAGACATAGCTGTTTTATGCGAGCCGGGTTGGGCAAAAACACGTGAAGGCGCGTCCGTGAGTCCATCCACAGAATCAATCGCTTCCCTGCGAATGAGCAGTCTTCGCTGCGACACCGACACGAACCATTCCTTGTGTTTTATCGGCCCGCATCGCGCATTCGGAACAACGAATTGAACAACTCCCTCCAGACGGTCCCGAAGCCGGGCATTCGCAACTGGAAAAAACTTCCCCGACAATACAACCGAACCGCTGACCCCAAAACGCCCAGCATACCAAAACAAAGAAGCTCGCGATCCCTGAGATCGCGAGCTTCTGCTGAAACAGAAATCTCTGCAGGTTCGATCTAATGTTCAGCAGGCTTTGCCAGTGATTCAGAAATGGATTTCGCAACCTGGGTTGCCAGAACCTTTGAGCCCTCCGGCGAAAAATGCACATTCTTTGGCAGTTGAATTTCTTCAAGCTGTGGCAAAGCAAATGCATGCAGGTCATCGATCGCCACGCCATACTCCTGCATAACCTTTGCGGCAATTTCGTTGTAGAGCACTGATTCATCCGCCTTCCGTCCTGCGGATCCGGCAGGCACAGGAGTTGTCGTGCACCAGATCAGACGTGCTCCTGTCTTCTTCATACGGGCGACCAGAAGCCGAAGGTTCTTCTCGTAGTCTTCAGCAATGACCTGATGTCGTGCGCCTTCGACGTCAGGTTCGACGCGAGTCTTACCATCCGCGGAAAAGAAGACGATGTCATGAAGTCCGAAATTAAAATGAATGACATCCCACCTGCCATCTCCAAGCCATTGCTCAATCTGGTCGACACCGCGGGTTGTAGGCCCACAATTCGTCAGAGGGCGAATCACATTCGCCTTGCCTTTCAACAGGTCACGAACGGCCACGGTGTAGCCCATCGAAATCGAATCACCTATCAACAGGACTCGTGGCAGTCCCTCCTGCTCTTCCACAGGAACCAATGACGGGTGTACCGTCCGCTTCTTTGCTGGTGCGCGTTCCTTCGGTGCATCCTGCTGCGGTACCTGAGCCGTGTCCGACGCAACCCGCTGCTCTGCACAATGGCCAGATGGAAGACAAGAAGTCATCTGAACGGCGCAAACAACCGCAGCCGCCAGAACCCGGAGCTTAAACTTTGTCATCATAGTGATGGCTCTTTTCTGCAACGAAAGGCATTTCTAGTTCGATTCTCTCAGACTGGTTCCCAACCAGAACACAATGACCCCGATGGTCAGTGAAACGGGCATCACAATCAGTCGAAAGCCAAAGAACAACTGAAACACAACAATTGTCGGCAGGCCACCAAGTGCGATGATCTGAAGCAACATTCCCAGGTGATGTTTCATGAAACGACGCCCTTCTGGTCGGTCTCGGTTGCACGTCATTTTGTGTGCAGGCGGGGGTATTTTCGAATTCTAAACGGGCATCAATACAAAAGGCGACTTCCCTTGAGGAAAGTCGCCTGAATTTGAAACGCAGAAAGTCCTGGATACTACTTCAGGTCAGACGGATTGACTTCGATGGGTTTCAATTCCGAAACCTGTCCGTCCTTCACTGTCGCCGCATACTTACGATCCAGGTACCCTTTCTTCTCGTGCCAAACGATAAACGTGTGGCTGCCTTCCGGCAGATTCTCGATGGTGAATCGGCCTTCTTTATCGGTGACAGCGCAGTAAGGATGATCAACAACCAGCCAGTAGGCAGTCATCCATGGGTGATAATCGCAGGTGACCTTGAACGGCAGTCGTTCTGCCAGTTTGTTTTCAATGTCGACCCCTGATCCTTCCGCGGTATTCGGAGCAATCAATACGTTCTGAGCTGTATTCTTGATTGGATTTGTGTGGGTATTGTGAGCGATCGCATCGTGTGAAATGACTTCAACAGTCTGGCCTGCCTGCAGCGTGAGAGCATGCGGGATAAACTGGCAACCCTTCTGATCGAAGATCACTTTGGCAGGGCTGGGATCCTTCAGATCAGGATGGATCGTCTTTGGCGCTTTCGCGAGATAGATGAAGACATTTGCAATACCTTTGGTGTCCTTGTCGACCACCAGGTCGTCTGCATAAGTATCGGCAGCCGCGCAGACAGCTGCGTCCTTGATAGGCGCGCCCTTCGCGTGCAGCAGCACAGGCTCTGGTGCATCGCCCTTCAGGACCACCTGGCCTTTAATTCCGCCCCAGCCATCTGCCAGAACGCTGGCTGAGCAAAGCAGTCCACACGCTACGGTCAATGCAATTTTCTTCATCAGGTTCTATCTCCTGTTCCGGAATGGTGTCGTTCGGAAACAATCTGAACAAGGTTTCCACACAGTTTCATAACGCTTCATGTCGTGCCGGGATGACGGTGCCCGTCGGCAATCCTTACATCCTGCCCGTCATTTATACGGCCTGGAATCAACAAAGTCGAACACCGAATTCGGGTGTCCCACGATCGGCGTCGACCGCTTCCCGACGTTGGGAACAACGCCATTGGCACAGCTGGCACGAGGTGTGCGTAACCGTCATGAAAGTGTCTTGAATTGCACGCATTCGATCCGGGTGTCACACTGCGGGTGTTAAAGTGACCCTGACACCGGGCGATTCTTCGGAATCTCCGAAGGAGTAACTATTATTCATGCTCTCTCGACTTCACACTTACACCCTTCTTGGCATTGAAGCTCTTCCAGTCGAAGTGGAAGTCGACATTTCGCCTGGCGCTCTGCCAAAAACGATTCTGGTCGGATTAGCCGAAGCGGCGGTGAAGGAAAGTGTCCATCGGATTGAACGAGCCCTGGTCAACAGTGGCTACGGGCGGCCCGAAAACAGAATCGTCATCAACCTCAGTCCGGCTGATCTGCCGAAGGAGGCTGCATCCCTCGATTTACCCATCGCCCTTGGGCTGTTGATTGCGGATGGTCAAATTGACGAAGACCCCGGTCGTCGAGCCATCTACATTGGGGAGCTTGCACTGGACGGGTCGCTCCGACCGATTCGTGGGGCGCTTTCCATGGCACTGGCTGCTCGAGATGCCGGAATGACTCACATCGTCGTACCGGCAGCGAATGCTCAGGAAGCCGCTGTCGTGGAAGGCATTGATGTGATTGCCTGTGGTGTTCTGGCCGAAGCTGTTGGATTTCTGACGGGGCAGCTTCCCCTGGATCCTGTTGTTTTCAGCTGGGACTCTGCGAGACAGACATTCGGAACCTACGACATCGATTACGTGGATGTAAAAGGACAGGAATCTGCCAAACGTGCTGTTACGGTCGCTGCAGCAGGATCTCACCATCTACTGATGATTGGATCGCCCGGCACGGGAAAAACACTTCTGTCGCAACGGATCTGTACCATCCTTCCCGAACTTGAACCGGAAGAGAGCCTTGAAACAACGCGGATCTACAGCGCAGTTGCTCGCCTTGAACCCGGGCAACCGCTCATGCTTCGGCGACCATTTCGATCGCCACATCACACGATATCCGAAGCCGGTCTCGTGGGCGGTGGCAGCATTCCCCAACCTGGTGAAATCAGCCTTTCGCATAACGGGATCTTATTCCTGGATGAACTTCCTGAATTCAATCGCCGGACACTGGAAGTCATGCGCCAGCCTCTGGAGGACCATTGCGTGACAATTTCGCGGGCTATGGGCAGCGTGACTTTTCCGGCGAACCTCATGCTGGTCGCTGCGATGAACCCCTGCCCGTGTGGCTTCCGCGGAGACCCCAAACGACAATGCAGCTGCAGTCCGGTGCAGGTGGAACGATATCTGAGTCGAATCAGTGGCCCCCTGCTCGACAGAATCGACATCCATATCGAAGTACCCCCAGTGCCATTCCGAGAACTCTCAGACAAGTCTGAAGGCACCTCCAGCGCAAGCATGCGGGAACGAGTTGTTGAGGCAAGGTCGCGTCAATCCGTACGATTCAAAGGAACTCGGACGCTTGCGAACGGGAAAATGAAGCCCCAGCAAATCCGGAAATTCTGCCGTCTGGAGAATGACGCAGAACAACTGCTGAAGAATGCGATGGAAGAAACCGGACTTTCTGCTCGAGCTCACGACAAGATCCTTCGCATCAGCCGGACTATCGCTGATCTGGACGGGAGCGATAAAATTGCAGTCCACCACCTGAGTGAAGCGATTAATTATCGCACCCTGGACCGATCCTACTGGCAAGCCTGACGAACACAGAACCCGCAAACTCTGGTGGCAAGCTGGCATGCCCACCGCGGGCGATCAGGTGTATGCAGACAATTCGCGAATTTCATCGATGACATCCTCGAGATCTGCGACATCGGCACCGGGCACTCGACCGCCTCGGTCGCACTCACCCAGCAACAACAATGTTTCGTAATCCGGTGATGCCTTCAGTCGCTGATGTGCGCGGAAACCGATTGTTCGATCTCGAATGAGATGCACGTCCATATGATGTCGTATCAGCCACGCAGTACGATCAGTGATAAAGCCCTCCAGTGCCTGCAAACCTGCTTCGACATGATCATCCATGTCAATTCCCTTTCCAACATCATGCAGCAATGCAGCCAGAAGAAACTCTTCATCGTATGGCAATCGATCAATCGCCAGTTCATAACATTGAAGCAAGTGAAACAGGACATCACCTTCCGGGTGATGTTTCCTGCCTTGCATGACCGATCCCAGCGGCAGCAGGAGTGATCGGTAGACCTGAAAGCGATCGACTTCAAATTCGGTTTGCTGCAAAGCCGCATTCGCATCAAGTTCGGGGTATTCACGTTTCAGAAACTCTTCGAACTCCGGCAGCGACGCTTTTTCAATGGCCTTGCCCGTAATGGAACTCCTGAACCCGAAACTAACGAGTTCGGGCGAATACATTGTGAGTTCAATCGGAAATCGATCCTGAATGTGGATGTGCGTGTAGACTCGCTCTTCGCCGTGCTTCCGTACCTGCTTGCGTTCTACATGAAACGTCATTCCTTTCTCTTCCAGCAGTCGCTCGATTGGATCGCTGGACACAGAGAACACATGGAGGTCGATGTCCGACCCTCTGCGAATGTGTCCTGTCAAAGTACTGCCAATGACGCGGGGACGAAAACGTTCCAGCAGCTGCAACATCCGCAGTGCCTCCAGACGCATGTCGCGAAGGCGATCGTAGCGTGATGAGCCTTCGAAAAGGCTCGCCATCCGTTGAATCTCGTCGCGTATTTCAGCATTACAGGGCAGTTCTGAAGGCTTAACCCAACCCTGACACAGACGACGCGCCGCCTTCAGTTTGGCACGATAGTACTCGGTCTCGCTACGGGAATACATCAGGCGAGCCGCTTCTACAATGATTGCACGCCTCAGCTTATCGTCCGTCATAAGAGTGGTGGACTGGTCGGATCACCAGCCCCGGGTTTCATCATCAAGTTCCAATGCCAAAAACGCAGCAGCAAAAATGCATCTGAGTGAAGTGTAACAAGTCACAATTTATTTTCGGCCCGACAGACATCATCGTCGGTCGAAAGCGGCTGGTATCGCAGGACTATCGGACAGAACGCCCACCCGGACTCCTTGTTGCGACAGTGTATAGCGTTGTGACAGTGCGTAGTTATGTGACCGTGCATAGTCTGGCAATCTGATACTCGGCACACAAGGTCGCCATTCACCCGAACAGCCTGAAAGAAGACACGCGGCACAGCGGCTGGTTCAGTCGAGAATCGAAAGTGGCAGAATGACATTCCGCAAAACCTGAATATTCCGCACATCTGCTGAAATCGCCAGAGTCTGCCCTGACTGGCATATTTTCACACAACTGATGAAGCCAGACGTTCGATTCAGAATTTGGGTGAAAGCCAATCCCTGCGCGCGATGTAGACTTTTGGCATCAGTACTGGCGGAAGGTGCGACCAGAGATAATTACACGGTTATGGAGCGATGGAATTGCTCGACCAGGAAAGTTGCCACATCATGACGACTGCCGTAGACGAAACCGTCGAAGCGGATGATCAGACCATCTCAGACTCTGCCACCACAAATACGCTTCCTGACGCATCCGTCCTGGAGGACAAGACTCCTGAATGGTTCCGTACGCCCGGTGTATCCGTTCTCTGCACAATGGCTCTTGGTCTGATTTTCCTTCAGATGGCTTTTCAGCCACTCTGGCATACTGATCTCTGGGACCACATCAATTATGGTCAGCGTATCCTGGAGACGGGGCACGTCAGCTCCACGGAGCCGCTGCTGAAACTGGCGGAAGGAATGCCTATGGTCAACTTCCCCTGGCTTGTCCAACTGGCAATGGCAGCCATGTACAACGGTTTCGGCTTGTCCTCACTCCAGTTCGCTTCGGCACTGATTGTGGCCTCGATGATGGCCATCGTCTGCTGGCGGACCACTCGGAAAAGTGGTTCTGTGCTGGCCGGGCTACTGGCGATTGCAATTTTCGCGACGATTAACCATTACCAGTTCACCGTCATCCGCCCGCAGATTGTTGGACTGTTGTTCTTCACGATCACCGTTTCGTGGTCGATGGCCAGGCAAAGGCACACTCGATTCACCTGGATATGTATGCCCCTGATGTTCGCAGTCTGGGCCAACTGTCACGGATCCTTCTCCGTTGGTCTGACATTGATGGCTTTGACCGGAGCGGGGCGGCTTCTGGACATCTGGGTTCGATCCAGATCGCTGCGTCTGGCCATACTGGACTCGCAATTCGACAAGACCGTCATGCTGACTCAACTCTGCGGGGCAGCCGTTCTGTTAAATCCCGCGGGGCTATCCATCTACCAGGAAGTCCTTCAGATTTCCGCCAACCCGAATATCGAATCCATCGGCGAGTGGTTCCCTATGTCTATCCGTACGATTCAGGGACAGGTCGCTGCCGGAATGACGCTTTGGTTACTTGGCGCGATGCACTTGAGTCCGCGGCGGATTCGATTCGTGGAACTGTTGCCGCTTGTGACAATGGGACTGCTCGCATGCTGGTCGCTTCGCATGATTAACTGGTGGGCACCGCTGATGGCTGTTTCCATCAGTACCCACACGGCTGCCGCCGTTCGACTCGCCTTCAAACGACGACGACGTACCGAACCCTACCCGTCGCGGGGGCTCTGGACGGTCGTGAATATCGGGTTGTGCTGGATTTTCTTTTCCTTCACACACTTCGGTGTTCAGGTCGTTCACGGTCGGGTGGCCGATCCGGCTCGCCTGGTGTCCAGACAGACTCCGGTTCAGCTGATTGAGTATCTGAATTCGAAAGAGTCATGGCCAAAGGGACTGGCATTCGTTCCGGCAGAATGGGCAGGGTTCGTCATGAATGCGGGGCCCGAATCCATTCAACCGATGGTCAATCTTCACGTCCATGTCATCCCCGAAATGGTCTGGAACGATTACCTGCGTTTGATCCATGGCCCGAATGACTGGGATTCACTCATGGATCAATATGGTGTGAATCTGGCGATCATCGACAAAGAAGCCCAGCCACGTCTGCTCAAAAATCTGAGCCAAAGCGAGGACTGGAATGCGTCATACCAGGACAATCAGGCCGTCGTTTTCGTGCGCAACACGCCCATCTAAAAACACGCAACAGCAGCATCATGTCATTCACGCTGTTGCCCGGGACTATTTGAATTCAGATTTGGCTTATCATGTCGCACCCCAATCGAATCAGTACAACCTTTCGAACCTTCGCGCTGACTCAGTTTGGCGTTGCTTCGGCTTTCCTGCTTTCGTGGTACCTTCTGCCCGACGTTCAGCAGCGTCAGGTCGCCGCTGAGTTACTGAATCGACCTGTGCCTGTGGATGTCATCGTATCGGGCACCATTCCCACTCGAATCCAGTCACTCTACGACGATGAAACGGTTGTCAGTGAAGAAGAACTCGCCGCCGTGCTCAGAAAGATCCTGCCACGATTCAGTCAGAAGAACCTTCGACCCAACTACGTGGAACACGCGCTGAGAGTCTGGGGAAACCAGATCGAGTTCCAGAATCCGGATCTTATCTCAGGTCCTCAGATGGCGGACTATCTGCTCGACACCGGAAAGTACATCGCTTCGTGGGGAGACAGTGGCCAACCGATTCTGGAACCCATGGATGATGGCGTTTCCATTCGATGGGGTGCTGACATGACAGCCAGCGTGCACCACGACCATCTTCTGGCATGTCTGACAGAAGCTGGCGTAACTCTGGATACCCCCGTATACACTCCCCGCCGACAACTTCAGTTTCGAGATGTGTTGAATCAGGCTTTGCGAGACTTTCAGCTGGACGAACGCGAAACAGAATGGTCAGTGATGGCGTTTGGGTTCTGGCTGGCCCCGGAACATATCAACCGCTGGCACAATGGTCAGGGACGGGAAATCAGTTTTGATCTGCTGGCAGACCGACTGATGCGAAACCACAAGAAACACGGAGTCTGCCTCGGAACTCATCGCGTGTATTCCCTGATGGCATTGCTTCGCCTGAATCAAATGTATGACGGATCTGTGTTATCAGATGAAACAAGGCAAGACGTCGAAAATTACATTCTTGACGTCAGGGATTTGATCATTGCTTCACAGGAAGAGGATGGTGCCTGGCCTCCGAACTGGCAGGATGGTGCTGGTGCGGAAGCCAATCGAGACGCCAGGGAAAAACCTCACCGACGCGTGATTGCCACAGGGCATCACCTGGAATGGCTGGCCATTGCCCCGGAGCGATTCCACCCGGACCGAAATATCGTCCGGCACGGGGCCGACTGGGCGATTCGGGATGCGATTGATGCTCCTCAGTCGCAGATTGATCAGAACTACACGTTCTACTCTCACGTCGGAAATGCACTGGCTCTGTGGCGGAATACGACGCCAGCCGAATTCTGGCAACAGTGGCGCAGCGATCACCCCGAGGCGGAAGAATTCGCAGAGCCAGCGGCCACAGTCGAATCGAAGGATGAAAAAACCGTTCCACAACAAGCGCATTGAGGCGATTACAGGCTGGATTTTTCCCCACCAGGCCGCAAAAATTGCACGTCGGCCAGAGAGCCAGAGTTTGAAATGGCACGTGCAGGATGCGGATGTGTCTTGGAATTCAGGGATCGAATCAGGTGCAGATATGGTTATTAACGTCGATAAACCGTTCCAGCTTTTGATCACCGACGATAATTCAGCCTTTCGTCAGGTGCTTCGCGACGCGCTGGAACTCGCCTCCACCAACGTTGAAGTCGTTGAACAATCTCATGAGACTGCCAGCCACCGAGGGCCAATTCTCGAGGTGTTCGAGGCAGAATCAGGCGAAGAAGCCGTAGAAATTGTCCGCAAACAGCGAATTGACATCGTCCTTCTGGATATGCATATGCACATCATGTCCGGGCTTGAGACCCTGAGGGTTCTCAAACGGATGGACGCATTGAGACCCTGCATTCTGATCACATCTGATACCAGCGAGCAGATCCGTCGCGAAGCTCAGGAAGCTAACGCATTCTCTGTTCTGAAGAAGCCCGTCCCGCGCAGGCAACTGGTCGCAACCGTCTCAACCGCTCTGGCGTCCGCATACCATAACGAAACTGAGTGAGTCGCATCGGGGTCTTTTCTTCAATCGGCTCTTCGCTTAGGTCCTGATCCTTCCGGTCCTGCACCTGATCCGCCGCGTTCTGTATGAGCAGGAACGATCATGGGGAAGAACTTCATTCAGTGAACGAACTACCCAGTCTCGATAGGCTCCGTCTCGATAGGCTCCGGGCATAAACCCGAAAGCGTTCTTCGTTGGAGAACGGCTACGCGGAAAGCTTCCACAATCGTTTCCGCGACGGATTGGCCTGCTCCCACTCCGGTCGCTGCGCTCCCTCCATTTCAGCAGGCCAATCCGTGACCTTTTACCCAACCCTGAATCGCATTTCTCGTGGTACAGAAAATGGGGGCACGCCAACAGCGACACGAACAGTGTTCCCAGACGAACACAGTGTCTGTGAACGTCGTTCCTTATCATCCGCAGTGATTCATGACTATCTGGCTGGTG
>JAGQQE010000448.1 GCA_020426345.1 Planctomycetaceae bacterium | reverse complement strand
TTGATGTGTCGGCGGAGGGTCGCACAGTTCTGCTGGCCAGTCATCAGGTTTCCGAAGTGGAACGAGTGGCCGACATGGTGGCCATTCTGTTGAATGGTCGGCTGGTCTGTGTGGAACGTCTGGAAGAGCTGAAACGTACGACTCAGGAGGTGCTGCTGAGTCTGCCGGATCCGTCTGCCCAGCCGCCAGAGATTTCGGGCCGGGTTCTGGCTCACGTCGCGTTTGCTCACGAGCACATCTGGATGGTCAGAGATCTGGACGAAACCGTTCTGCGGAAAACATGTCACGAGGCAAACCTTCCAACTCCGCAGATTCGTACGCCCAGCCTGGAAGACATCCTGCTGGCCATGCTGCGCGAATACCGTCGTGATTCCTTCGAACGCGTTTCAGAGAACGTCGCGGCGCTGCCGTAACGGCTGTCCAATGAAACCGACGCGGGAAGTTGCAGATGACCTGCCCCTCCCAACGGATGCCACTGCCTTTCTTCGCGTTGTAGATGCGGGACGAATGGCATTCAGAAAGTTGCTGACGAAATGAAACGTTTGTTGGTGATTCGTTGCTTCCCTTTTTCCGGCCGAGGCCCAGCATAATGTCAACCGCGTTTTCTCGTCTGATGTGGAAGGAATATCGGGCACAGCGTCCGTTGTGGCTGGCATTAACCGGGGCATCGCTGCTGCTGACGCTGCTGATCGCTCTGTTGTCAAGCATCAGCATTCCGCTCAGTGACCTGATGGGAGTCGCGATCGTTCTGGCGGTTGCCTTCGGAGTTGCGACGCTGACCGTGGCGTTTTCAGGCGAAGAAGAAGACGGAACGGCCATGTGGCTCAGAATGTTTCCGGTCAGCACGGCGGAGCTGCTGTCGTCCAAACTGCTGGTCTGTGTGGTGGGAACGCTCGCTCTGCTGGCCGTTTCGGCTCTGTTCAATCTTCTGCTCACGATGATCATCGGAGGATCTCCGGACATCAATCTGAACGGTCCTAAAGCGTGGATCGACCTGTTACGCGGCACTGTCGGATGCGTGACGTTCATCCTGCTGACACTGAATTGCTCGCTGCGAAGCACGAAGGTCTTCACGACTCTGGGAATAGCCGCCGTCGGCATGTTTCTGTTTGCCGTTCTGGCGATGAATACAGAACAGGGGCCGCTGTCACCGACCCCGTTGCTGGTCACTGTCCTGGCGACGATCGCGGTGGTGCCCAACATTCGAGCGTGGCACCGGGGGCAGCTGCCGTCAACGGACAGTTCTGCCGAAGGCCGTTCACGCTGGTCGCGATTGCAGACCTGGAGCGTCGGGCTGATCGAAGGCCGACCGACAGTCTGGCAGAAGCGTCTGATGACGGCTTCCATGCAGGTTCCGTTGTCCACACGCACCTTTCGCGTGCTGTTGTGGCGCGAGCTTCGGTTTGCACTTCCGTTTGCGAAGGGCTGTCTGGCCATCACGACGGGGTTGCTGTTGATTCCTGTTCTGTCCGGATCGGCTGAATCGCCCATCGTCGTGGCGTTTGGATTTCTGGTGGTCCTGGAAGCGGGACTGAGAACCTTTCGTCATGATCAGCAGCAACTGAACGGGCTCTTCTGGGGGCACCGAGGTGTCTCGGCAGCATCCGTCTGGACGGCTCGTGTGCCCGTCTGGCTGGGAGTGTTGGTGGGACTGATCCTGCTGATGGCATTGATGGAGTATTCAGTTGCTCAGATTTTCTTTTCTGACACGCCTTCGTCCATGAACAGCTTCCTGACACATCACGCCGTCGCGCGGTGGCAGCAGCAGGGTCGAAATGACATTCTTCGAATCGTGTCGGCGGTGGTTCTGGCCGGGTTTGCTCAGGCACAGCTGTTTTCCGCATGGATTCGCAAACCGGTCGTGGCCGCGTTTCTGGCACTGGCGGGCATGATTGCGGTCGTGGCGGCGGCCGCCTACTGTGAGTATCTGGGAATTCCTCAGGCCATGACCGTCTGGCCGTTCGTCATCATCTGTCTGCTGCTGACGTTTGTGACCAGACGACAATGGATGGATCGGCAGTCCTCACTGAGAATCGTCGCTGCGCGGACAGCGTCTCTGGTGGTACTGTGCTTGTGCCTCTGGATGGGAACGAATATCTGGCGAGCCACCGAGGTTCCGGATGTTGGTTCTCTGGCATCTCGCAGTTTGACATCCCAGGATCCAAACGTCGCCGCGATTGCCCGCATGACTCCGGATCAGCTTCTCAAACATTACGGCTACTTCCAGGGTGCGGAATCCACGGAATGGGCTCAGGCGTGGCAGCGTTTCTATGCGGCCGCCAGTCGCACAATGTCCCCGGACTTCGAGCCAACTCTGGCCAGGATCTATCTGCCCGGGGATGCACAGCTGAACATGGCTCTGGATGCTCTGGATCAGATTCTGGCCGCCGATTCGGAATTCAGTCGCCTGCCTCCGCAGTATCGAGTTCCCTGGAGCCATCATTACCTTCCGGTGTCCGTCACATCGATTCTTGTGGGCAAGGCTCAACAGGAGTTTCTTTCCGGCCAGCCTCGCCGAGCTGCCGAACGAGCGATTCAGGCCGTTCAGCTTGATCGCTATCTGCAGCACGAAGCCACGTCGTGGAATCAGTGGCTGTATGCCGTGAACTATGAAAACTTTGCGTTGAGTGTGCTGCAACGATTTCTTTCCGATGACCGTCTGACGGACGACGACCTGCAGGCACTACAGGAGCAGCTGTCCATCGCGACGGGAACCTGGTCAGCCGGCATGAATGTCATGGCAAACGGAGAAGTGGTGTGGGAACAGTTGTTACTCAGATACGGCTACCTGTGGGATCGTTACCGGGAACTTCAGGTCACGCATCATCTGCTGGATAGGTACGGTATCGTTCAATGGCCCTCAGCAATCATCGAGCAGAACCGGTTCGAGCGAATCCGGACTCTCCGACTGCTTCGCCTGCTGAACGATCAGGAAAAATCATGGCAGGCCACCGCTCTTCGGCAGGACGGTTCGAACGCACCCATCATCGAACACTGGCTGCAAACGACGCCATTCATGCCGGATGATTTGTATATGGCGAATCACTGGCTGACCGGTCGTGATTCGCCGATGGAGCAGGCTTTTCGAACGTGCGGTGAACTTCAACGTGCGACTGCTGTCGCGATCGCTCTGCAGCGATATCGTCGTCGACACGGGAAGTTTCCAACGTCGCTGCTGCACCTGAGTGAATTCGGAATTCCATCGGAGAGTATGGATATTCGTGACTGGGACAGCGAAAACCTGCTTGGATACGCTCCGGAGGGCCTCAAATTCGCAGTGCCTTTCACGGATGATTCCGGCAACGTGTATCTGCTGCACCCTGAACAACCCGTCCTGTGGACTCCGGGACCGCATTCACCGCTGCAGCAGAGGCACCTTCAATCCGAACCGCTCAACTTTGCTCAAATGCAGCAACCGCTCACCGACCACGTCTTCATCATTAACGGAGGCTACGTCTGGGGCGTTCGAAAAGACCTGCAGCAACTGCTTTCGCAGGGACAGGAATTTCTGGAACGAATGACAACGGAAAACGTAAACTCCAACGCCAAACAAACGTCGCCCACAGCGGTCAACCATGGTGACGGACCACCTGCACTCCGCCTGGACACCATGCCGCCTGCCGAATGGTTCGAAAAACAAACGGAAGGTCCGGATTCACAGAACTGACCACCGCGGCAGGATGGACAGACTTTGCTCAAGCATCACTCAGCTCTGCGTAGAACATGGATCGGCGTGGCAGATCCCCCGCCGATCCGCTCGTCGCGACCGACTACTACTCATTGATGCGAATGCGAATGTGTCGATACTCCATCTGCCCGCGATCGCCTTCCAAACCGATCGGACCGGAACTCGGCACCTTAAATGCCTCCTCCAGAACTTCACCGTTGCAGGTACAACGAGCGACACCGTCTTTGACATCCACCACCAGCTCGTTCCAGTCCTGAGGCCGATATTTCTGCAATGACTTGTACGGACCAGCCAGCACATAGTCCCGGCACTGCAGTTGAGGTTCACGGATAAACACGCCGCTGTCCGCATTGGGCGTGGCTCGAAATTCGAGCTTCAAGGTGAAGTCCTTATCGAAGCTGCGAGTTGTCCACAGCTGCTGTATCTTACGACCTTCGGGCGGAGTCTTCACGACAAGCCGACCGTTGATGGCAGCGTAGCGACCTTCCGGCGTCACGTGTTTGCCTTCAAACGACACAGGATCTTTCACCACAGGCCACGCCGGTGCATTGGGGTCTCGACTTTGCCAGCGTTCACGGCTCTTCAGCATTTGTTCTGTCGTGGGCCGAAACCCCCAACCGGTCAGATCTCGGCCATTGAACAGACTTTCAAAACCTTCTTCCGGTGCAAAATCGTCGCTGGATTTTTCAGTAAATCCCAGTGTTGCCAGCACGGGCTT
>JAGQQE010000447.1 GCA_020426345.1 Planctomycetaceae bacterium | reverse complement strand
AGAGCCCGCGTCGGACGCTCCGAAACCAGACGCCCCGGCAGAGCCCGCGTCGGACGCTCCAAAGTCTGGCGAATGACCAGCCCTTCGAGCGACGATGATCATTTCCTTCCGCCAGAGCCCATCGAACAACCCGATGGGCTCTGCGACGATGAAGCTGCTGAATCTGGCGATTTGTCGGCCGTGCTGTCTCAGGCCGTCGAACCACTGGCCTTAACGGTTGAGGCTCGTGCGCATGGATGGCGACTGGATCATTACCTCAGTCGCTTGTTCGCAAATCACAGTCGAGCGCAGTTGCAAAAGGGAATAGAAGCGGGATCGATCAAGCTCAACGGACTGGCCACGCGTCCCTCCAGACGCCTCCGCGTCAATGATCGTATTTGGGTGCAGTTGCCGGACGCAGAAGAAAGTCACATACCGCCCGAAGATATTCCGCTCGACGTCTTGTTCGAAGATGACTATTTGGTTGTCTTGAACAAAGCAGCCAACATGATCGTGCATCCGGGAAAAGGAAACTACGGTGGCACCCTTGCCGGCGCGCTGCAGTTTCATTTTAACCAGCTGAGCGACGTGGCAGGCCGTCATCGGCCGGGGATTGTGCATCGGCTGGATCGTGATACAAGTGGCGTGATCCTGGTTGCCAAAGACAATCAGATTCATCAGAAGCTCAGTTCGCAGTTCGAACGTCGGGAAGTGAAAAAAGAATATCGGGCGATTGTCCGTGGCGTCCCGGAACTGGATTCGGATTACATTCGAACGCACGTGTGTGTGCATCCACGGGTACGTGAAAAGATGATGGTTTGCCCGGAAGGTGGGAATGCTCGCGAAGCGGTCACGTTCTATAAAACAGGCGAAACATTTCTGAACCGATTTGCTCTGATGGAGTTGCACCCGGCGACAGGAAGAACCCATCAGTTACGAATTCACATGCTGCATATTGGTACTCCCATCGTTGCCGACAAGCTGTACATGGGGCAGTCGTCGTTCTGCAAATCGCAGGTTCTGGGCGACGGGAAGACAGATGGTGCGGTCAGCAGTTCGGCAGGCAGCGATGAAGACGTGTTGATTGCGAGACAGGCTTTACATGCCTATCGATTGACGATTCGGCATCCGGTGAGTGGAAAAGAGGTGCAGTTTGAAGCACCATTCCCACCAGACTTCGAACGAACTCTGCACTGGCTGAGATCGGTTGGCTGACGCGATCACAATGTTTGTCCATACTTCGCAGGATCATCCGCGGGAAATAAAGACTGTTCTTGCCGTCCCGTCCGCTAACTCCGTCTGTCTGTTGCTGCTGCGTGCTGTCGCCGCGGTAATCGTGTCGACCGCGTTCACAACAAACAGCGAAACTTAAATACTTCAGTCCAATCATTCATCGCCCATTTCATCAAAGGACACCTCCTGTGAAACTTGCAAACATTCGTCTGGCGGATGGAACTCCGGCCATCGCCGCGGTTCATAAGGACACGGTTCAGCCGCTGGATCTTTCGCAGGTCGACAATTGCCATTCGTTGTCTGATGTACTGCATTCAGCGGATCCTGGCGGGCTTGCACGCTTTCTGCTGAAGCCGGGGACTCATCCCATTCCCTTCAGCGAGGTTCAGTTTCTGGCTCCGATTGATCAGCAGGAAGTCTGGGCTGCCGGCGTCACGTACAAGCGAAGCCAGGTGGCTCGAATGGAAGAGTCAGAATCCGGGGCTTCGCATTACGACAAGGTTTACTCCGCCGATCGTCCTGAACTCTTTTTCAAAGGCACCCTGTCGCGTGTTTCGGGCCCGGGTCAGCCTGTTCGGGTAAGGCACGACAGTGAATGGAGCGTGCCCGAGCCAGAGTTTACTCTGGTAATCAATCCGGCTGGAAAAATCGTGGGATACACCATCGGCAATGACATGTCGGCCCGAGATATTGAAGGGGAAAACCCGTTGTATCTTCCTCAGGCCAAGGTGTACCGACAATGTGCGGGTCTTGGGCCCTGTGTTCTGCTGGCCGAAGAGCCGCTGGATCTGCCTTCTGTAGAAATTCGTCTGGAAATCAGTCGCAACAACGCAGTTGTTTTCGAAGGGGCGACGTCACTGGCTCAACTCAACAGAAAGCTGGACGATCTTGCCACATGGCTTTATCGTGAAAATGAATTTCCGAAGGGCGCTTTCCTGATGACCGGTACAGGCATTGTTCCGGATGACAACTTCACTCTGGAGAACGGGGATCGCGTAGACATTACGGTTGCGGGCATCGGAACTCTCAGCAACCCGGTGGTAAAGGACTAAATGCATGACCATCAGGAAAATGACAGTGCCGGCGTTTCGCGACGCTGCAGCCAGTGGTCGAAGGTTATCGATGCTGACAGCGTACGATGCCATGTGGGCCGGAATTCTGGATGCCGCGGGCGTTGACAGCATTCTGGTAGGTGACAGCCTGGCGATGGTCGTTCAGGGAAGAAACACCACACTGCCCGTGACTCTCGATCAGATGATCTATCATGGGGAAATGGTGGTCCGCGCAACGCAGCGAGCACTGGTGATTGTTGACATGCCTTTCATGTCATATCAGGTCAGCACCGCTCAGGCCGTGGAGAATGCCGGTCGAATCATCAAAGAGACCGGTGCGGATGCCATTAAACTGGAAGGGGGTGTTATCCAGGCCGACACCATTCAGGCAATTGGTCGAGCTGAAATTCCTGTCATGGCTCATGTGGGTATGCGTCCACAGGCCGTACGGCAGCTTGGCGGCATGGGAAAGGTGCAACGCGACGAACAGCAGCTTCTGGACGATGCCCGCGCTGCGGAAGATGCTGGTGCATTCGGGATTGTGCTTGAACTCGTCCCGGAAGATCTTGCCAGGAAGATTACGGAAACGATCAGTATTCCGACGATCGGCATCGGAGCCGGTCCTCATTGTACCGGTCAGGTGCTGGTGGGGCCCGACATGCTGGGGCTGACGCCGAACTTCAAGCCGCGATTTCTGAAGCACTACGGTCAGCTGCGTGAAGCCGCGACAGCTGCCGTGGAATCCTATGTTCGTGAAGTGCAGACCGGTGCGTTTCCGGATGCAGAACACTCACACCGATAACCCAAATGACTCGATTCAATTACTGTCAGACGGATGACGGAGTCCTTCTGTAAGAATGCGGTGCTAACCTGACAGCTTGCTGACAAAACGGGCTCGCGCAGGAAACCTGAAAACACGATGGTTTCCAGTGGTCCTGCGTGCCTGTCCCGGTTCTTCAACGGACAGCTAAGCTAAGAGACCGTTTGTTTGCTGATTCAAAAGGACCAATCGGACATGGCAACGACGTTGACATTTCTCGGACATAGCGCATTTCAGATTCGCATCGACGAAAAAACGATACTCATTGACCCGTTTCTCACACACAATCCGCTGGCTGCCGTCAGCGCTGATGACATCGAAGCGGACTATATCATCGTGACACACGGTCACGATGACCATGTTGGAGACACCATTGCCATCGCAAAGCGCACCGGGGCCGTTGTGATTTCGAATCACGAAATCTGCGAATGGCTTCTGCGGCAGGGGGTGCCGAACGTTCATGGAATGCACATCGGCGGCAGTCACGCTTTCCCGTTTGGGACGGTCAAACTCACGATTGCTCATCATGGTTCGATGCTGCCGGATGGATCTTACGGCGGGAACCCAGCGGGAATCCTTGTGCAAACGACTGATGGTACCATCTATCATGCGGGCGACACGGGCCTGTTTTATGATATGACGCTTATTGGAGAAGAAGGTCTGGATGTCGCCATTCTGCCGATCGGTGATAACTACACGATGGGGCCGACAGACTCGATTCGAGCGGTACGAATGCTGAGCCCGACCTCCGTAATTCCCGGGCACTACAATACGTTTCCGCTGATAGAACAAGACGTTGAAAACTGGGCCGATGAAATCAGACATCAAACAGGCGTCCAGCCTGTTGTGCTGAATCCGGGTGAAGACTTCACACTGTCGAAAAGTTCGTAGTCCGTCTGTGGCAACAGGAGTCCCTACGCTCAGGCTTTTGGCGATGTCATACCAGCTTGTGACGTCCTGCCAGTATGGCTTGTGATCCGCGTGCACAAAAAGTAAGTCAGCCATGGCAGTAACCGATAGCCAGCCCCGCAAACTGAGTTCGACACAACCATCAGGCAAACACAGGCTCAGATCGATGATCTACATTTTCATGGGGATACTACTGACTCCGGTGGTTGTGCTTGGATTCCTGAGCTTCACTGCGAAGCCACCGCACAATATTGGTCCAAACAATGGCCGACTGTCCGACTGTCCGAAATCACCCAATTGCGTGTGCAGTCAGGCAAGTGATGATCTGCACTTCATCGAAGCCATCGTTATTCCGGAAAATTGCGAGGAACCGTTGAAACGCATGCGGGAGATCGTGTCGAAGATGCCCGGGGC
>JAGQQE010000446.1 GCA_020426345.1 Planctomycetaceae bacterium | reverse complement strand
CGTCCTCGGAAATTTCCGCTTGCCACCAGCCCTCCGGTGGATGTCATTACCTGAACGTGGCTGCCCGGCAGATGTTCCTCCACTGCCTGCAGATATTCTCGAAGGACCGGATTCAGATAGGCGTCCAGCGTTGACGTATCGCAGCGAGGAATGAATCGAATCAATGGCGACACTTCGGTGGAACGACTCACCTCCGAAAAGCCTGCCTGCCTCGCCAGCTGTTCGACTGCTTTCTCGTGCAAATCGTTGGCGTAGGCGTTCATCAGGCATATGGCTACCGATTGAATGCCGGCATGTCGCCGCTGAGTGAGCTGAGCTTCAAGTCTCTTTAGTTCGTCTGCGGCAAGATTGTAGAGAACACGGCCGGTTGAGGAGATTCGCTCGTCGACCTCTATCACATCACAGAACAGCGGGGCTGGTTTGGTAATATTGAGCGCAAACAGGTCGGGCCGCGACTGATTGCCGATGAGCGGGGCATCCGAAAATCCTTTTGTGGTGACGAGAAGCGTTCGGGCACCGGTGCGGGTCAGAAGAGCATTCGTTCCCCGTGTGGTCCCGAACCGAACGCTGACTGCAGGACATGGCTGATCAGATGACAGCCTCAGAATGGATCGAATTGCGAGCACAGGCGCTGGCCAGCGCGGCTGCAGCAGATATTTAACGGGGCCGGGTGAAACTGTCTTCAGTGTGGGCAGATCGGATATTGGGGACAGCTGCAGACTACCATTTGCAGCGTCGAACCAGGACACTGTGCCCTTGGCTTGTTCACAACCCGTGTTGTCGAGCAGGGTGCATTGGGCATCTTTCCAAAAACCATCAGGATCAAGTCGAAGGTTAGAATCCGCGATCAACAGTCGATCGCTGCTCTCGAAGCTGAGAACACCGCGACCGTGGACGGTAGCGGAACTCAGTACTTTTTTCTGCACCAGGCGTCCCTGCGGTCCAAAACCGATGCAATCGGTAAACGTGCCGCCAACATCAATCCAGAACTGCCATTCCACCGCAAATCCGATCTGCAAAAGTATTGATTTCCGTGCCGCCAGCGCAGAATCTTCCGGCGCGGTCTTTACAAATCCGGACGGATTGTAGGCCAGGGGGCTCTTTGAATCGTCAAACGGGCCAGAGTTTTCTATAGTCTCGCGGACAGGATGTTCAGGGATTCTCAGCGAGGGAGCGGTTTCGAGATCAGTTTATTGAAGGCGGATGTCGTGTCGGGAATTATCTTCCAGCGCAAGTCGATTTTGATCGTTGAAGACGAGCAGATTATTCGGGAAACGATGGCTGAATTTCTTCAGGGCGAAGGCTTTGAAGTGCGAGCCACCGGGACCGTTTCTGAAGCGCTGAATATCGTCAAGGAACGCGACTACGACGTGGCAATCTGCGACGTTCAGCTTCCGGACGGCGATGGCGTGCGTCTGCTGCGTCAGCTACACCGCCTGAACCCGGGCATTTTTGTGCTGGTGATTTCGGCCTATGCGACCGTCGAAAATGCCGTCGAAGCGTTCACGGCCGGGGCTTTTGATTATCTGGTGAAGCCGGTCCGTTTCGAAGAATTGACCAATCGGCTGCAACGCCTGTTCAAGTTTCAGGATCTCTACAGCGAAAATCAGCGACTTCGCAAAGACCTCGCCCGAAGTGCGGGGTTCGATCAGATCGTCGGTTCCAGTGCGATCCTGCAGAACACGCTGAAGACGATTCGGAAAGTCGCGGCCACGAATTCCAACGTGTTGCTTGTGGGAGAAACCGGGACAGGGAAAGAGCTGTTTGCTCGAGAAATTCACATGGCCGGCCCGAATAAGGACGAGAAATTCATCGCTGTCAATTGTGGTACTCGGCCGGTCGAGATGCTGGAAGCGCAGTTGTTTGGTGTCGAAGGGGGGCAACCGGGAGCCTTTCGGACAGCGGGTGGCGGAACCGTCTTTCTTGATGAAATTGCTGCACTTCCGCCTGGAACTCAGGCTGAGTTGCTTCGAGCAATTGAATACCAACAGTTCATGCCGGTCGGCGGTTCTGAGGCTGTCAAAGTGGAAGCCCGAATTATTGCCGCGACGTCACGTGATCTCGGTCGCGAAGTCTCTGAGGGCAACTTCCAGGAAGATCTGTTCTACCGTCTGGACGGCGTAAAAATTCGGATCCCGCCACTTCGGGAGCGTCTGGATGATATTCCGGAGCTCGTGGAATACTTCATCATTCGCCATCGGGAAACCATGGGGAAACGTGTTTCCGGGGCAACCAGCGATACCATTCGTACCTTGATGGCTGCCCACTGGAAAGGAAACGTCCGTCAGCTCGACAACGCCATTGAGCGTGCCGTGATGATGTGCGAAGGCGAAGAAATTCTTCCGTCAGATCTGCCACCGGATTTGCTGGGAATGGGCTCTTCGCTTCCAGATACAGACGACCTTCGATCTGCTTTGCGCCACTATGAAAAGTTGCACATTACTCGGGTACTGAAGCAGTGCCCGGATAAGAAGGAAGCGGCAAAGCGACTGAAGTTGGGACTTTCGAGCCTCTATCGAAAGATTGAAGAACTGAAAATCGAAATCTAAGTGAACCCAAAGATCGAAATTCGGTTTCCCTGAGTGAATCTCATCCAAGCCCGGCTCATGCTAGCCGGGCTTTCTTCTTCATCCTGATATGTTTTCGCAGCTGGATCATGAATACCGAAGAAATCAAAAACTGTATCCCTCATCGTGACCCGTTTCTTTGGCTGGATGAGATCACCGAAATCACCGAAAACCATATCGTTGCCAGAAAACGCCTGCCGACCGACTTGCCAGTATTTCAGGGGCACTATCCATCGTTCCCGGTTTTCCCCGGCGTCCTTCAATGCGAAGCCTGCTTTCAGGCCGGAGCCGTGTTGATTTCAAAACTGATCGAGACTGCCAGTACAGACGTGCCCGTAGTCACTCGACTCAATAATGTTCAGTTTAGAAAAATGATCCGACCCGAGGACACGATCGAAATCGTGGTGGATCTAACTGACCGTCTAGCCAATGCGTTTTACCTAAAAGGTAAGGTTTCTGTGGACGGAAAGGTGACGGCAAGGCTGGAATTTGTGTGTACAGCCACGGCGGTGGAATAGCGCAAACGTGGACAGGGATACGCCCGATATCCTTGACATTCCTAAATTTCGAAGCCTACCATTTCTTAACTTGCGGAATCATGTTTCCCGCATCCGGTTCTTGTTCCCGAAAGGACGGAGGTTAAGTCAGATGCTTAAGGTCTTCAGAAGGCGAGGGTTCACCCTCATTGAATTGCTGGTCGTCATTGCGATCATTGCAATTCTCATCGCATTGCTGCTGCCAGCAGTGCAGCAGGCAAGAGAAGCAGCACGCCGAACGCAGTGCAAGAACCAGCTGAAGCAGCTTGCGCTGGCTTGCCACAACTACCATGACACGTACAGTATGTTCCCTATGTCGACAAATGCAGACGGATCACTCGATCCCCCAACTCCGCCGGGCAACAACAATAACACCCCGCCTGGTCACCAAATAAATCAAGTTGCTCGATTGAACCACAGAGGCTGGATTGGAGTGCTTCCATTTATCGAACAGTCAGCCCTGTTCAATTCCATCAACACGTCTGGAGCGACTGGGTCGTACAATCGAGCCGGACACCCGGAACTAGCCGGCAACTTGGCGGATCCGTATCTGAACGGGAATTCGCAGTACGTCAGCAAGTCTTTGAGTGCGTTCCTCTGCCCATCAGATCCTGGCGCTACTCACTACACAGGGCCTTCAGCAAATTATGTAATCAGCCCGCAGGCAGCGGCCAATGGCCAATACGCACCACTGATCAGTTACGATTTCTCCGTTCAACGCTACTCGAGTCAAATGAATCTGTGGTCTATCCGAGGCAAGAACACTCGCCGTATGTTTGGCATGCAGTCGAACAGTCGAATCCGGGATGTCACAGATGGAACCAGCAACACCGTCATGTTGCTTGAAGCGACACGAGAGGTCAAGAACGGAATTAATCAATCGTGGGGCCATGCCAAGTGGGTTGGCAACGGAATAGATCTTGCCGTTTCCAATACGAACACCACCTCTGCACCGGGATTTCGTAAGATCAACTATTGGACCTGCTGCCCATGGTGGGGAACGCCAAACAGCAGCACCATCGCTGATGGCCGACTACGAGACTGGGGCACCGTCGGCAGCCTTCACGTTGGCGGTGCCCAAGCCGCACTCGGAGACGGATCTGTTCGGTTCCTGAGCGAAAATGCAGACGGGACAGTTTTGAATAACCTAGCCTTCATTGCCGACGGAAACATCATCGGCGACTTTTAGCATAAGTTCGGATCGGATCGACCAGGATTCAGCCGCGTTTCCGCATAGGAATCGCGGCATTTTTTTTGCCTTCTCGAATGCATCGAATTGCCACCAGTTGATTTGAATTCCGGTCACCT
>JAGQQE010000445.1 GCA_020426345.1 Planctomycetaceae bacterium | reverse complement strand
CGTTTTGGGGATGGCTGCGGACAAATTGGATTAATCGCAAGCGTATCCAGGCCATTCTGTGGCTCGTGCAATCGCTTCCGATTAACTGCAGATGGCAAACTGAGAAACTGTTTGTTCAGCCTTGAAGAAACAGATATCAAACCATTGCTTAGAGACCAGCAGTCCGACGACAGAATTGCCGATGCGATGATAAGATGCATTGCTGACAAGAAAGAAGGCCACGAAATCAATACAGCCCGCTTCATACAGCCGAATCGCCCGATGCATTCCATTGGTGGCTGAGTTGCCGGCGCTGTGTGCTGACCAGCAGATTTCGCAAATTTGTTTGACCGACCCAACGGAAAGTAGAGCCCGATGACCGAATCCAATACTTCTGAACCCTGCTCTTCGATTGCTCCGGTTCTCGGCCGAATACCAAGCGGCGTCTTTATCCTGGTTGCCGGCGGACCGGATGGAAGAAGCACAGGCCTGCTTGCAAGCTGGATTCAGCAGGCTTCGTTCGCGCCACCTCAGGTGACAATTGCCGTCAACAAGTCTCGCTACCTGAACGACTGGCTGGCAGTGGGTTCTGCCATCACACTCAATCAGGTTGCCAAAGGAGACAAAGTGTTGTTCGGTCATTTTGGAAAAGGCTTTGAGCCCGATGCCAATGCATTCCAGGGCATCGAGACCACTGAAGGAAACAACGGTTTACCGGTTCTCAAAGGGGCTATGGCATCAATGGAGGGTGTGCTGGAATCGAAAATGGATGCTGGCGATCACGTGATCTGGCTGGCAAACATCACGGTAGCTCATGCACATCAGGACCCTGGTGGATTTGATCCATACGTGCACATTCGAAAAAATGGCCTTGGGTACTAGTCCTGACCTCTTTATGCGAATTTCGGGAACAGAAACTCCGATCCTGAGCCCGGGCGTAAAAACTTTGCTCCGGATTTTTGCATTCAGAGCGCTGTTGATAGTTCTTGTTTCAACACCCTGCTTTCTTCTCTCCGTGACAGTCATCTTCCACGCAGGCCGAATCAATGCCATCTACTAACCCCATCGTTACGCCTGAGTTCATTCGGCAGTTGTGCGAGATAGCAGGTCGGGATGCGGTACTCGATTCTTCAGACGAACTGCTCGTGTATGAATGCGACGGATACGTCGTGGAGAAAGCCGTCCCTGACGTCGTCGTCTTCCCTCGCAATAGTGACCAGATTAGTCGCATCGTCATCGCGTGTAACCAGTACGGAGTCCCGTTTGTTCCTCGGGGAGCCGGGACAAGTCTTGCAGGTGGATGCCTGCCTGTCGGCGGTGGCGTAATGATCTCGCTGACTCGAATGAATCGCATTCTGGAGATCAATCTTCGGGACAGGTATGCCGTCGTGGAACCTGGCGTCGTCAATGTGCGTCTCACACGCGCTCTGGCTGGAAGTGGCTTCCATTACGCGCCAGATCCCTCAAGTCAGGGAGCATGCACAATCGGTGGCAACGTTGCCACAAATTCCGGTGGCCCGCACACTTTGAAATATGGTGTGACAGTCAACCATGTTCTGGGTGTTGAGTTCGTTGATCCCAGCGGAGAAATCATTCAGTTTGGCGGCCCATGTGGGCAAACAGATTCGTTTGACCTGACCGGATTGTTCGTCGGCAGCGAAGGTACATTCGGCGTGGTGACCCGTGTTTGGGTAAAGATCACACGAGATCCGTCAGCCTATCGGACGATGCTGGCGGTATTCGAAACCGTGGATGATGCGACTCGAGCGATCAGCAGTATCATCGGTGCCGGTATCATTCCGGCTGCACTGGAGATGATGGACCAGGGCATCGTCGGTGCCCTGGAGGCCGCGTACCACTTTGGCTTTCCTCTCGATGCCGGCGCAGTTCTGTTGATAGAAGTCGACGGACTGGATTGTGCAGTCGATGCTGAAGCCGAAACCATTACCCGGCTCTGCAAGTCGAACGCTGCACGCGAAGTCCGGCTGTCCTCAACGGAAGAAGAAAGAGCACTCTTGTGGAAGTGCCGAAAGCAGGCCTTCGGCGCTATCGGTCGTCTGAGCTCAGGGTACTGCACTCAGGATGGCGTTGTACCACGAACAAGATTACCGGAGATTCTTGCCAGCATCATTGACATCGGCCATCGCCACTCAATTCGAATCGTGAACGTTTTTCATGCAGGCGATGGCAATATTCACCCAATTCTCTTGTTTGATGAACGGGATTCCGAGCAGGTGCAGCGTGTCCTTCTCGCGAGTGAAGAAATACTCGACCGATGTATCGAACTCGGCGGAAGTGTCACAGGAGAACACGGAATTGGCATTGAAAAGATCAACTTCATGCCCAAACTGTTCAGTGAGGAAAGTTTGAAAGTCATGGAAGATGTACGCCAGGCTCTCAATCCAGGCGGGCTATGCAGCCCTGCCAAGATGTTGCCGACAGCTGGGGCGTGTGGCACTGAATCAATTCAAAAGTCACAACCGGGACGCAGGGCTGCGTTGTGACGTTCTGCTCATCCGATTCCCCCCTGAACAAACACGATGCTTGTTTCCCTTCAACGCAGGTTAATCTACAAACCTGAATGCAACAGTCTGCTTCAGGTTGCTCTCTATCCCGAATTGCTTCAGTACTATCCCGCGGCTCGCGACGTTTGCATCCCCACACCGGACAACGAATCTCTCGGGGCCTGGTACCTCCCCTTCGACAATTCACAGGCAGTGAATTCTTCTCGCCTGATCATCTTCCTTCACGGCAACGCAGGGAATCGGTCTGGTCGTCTCGGTTGGTACAAGCTGTTCTATGAATTTGGCGTCAGTTTGCTTGCGATCGACTACCGTGGCTATGGAGATTCCACAGGCACCCCTTCAGAGGAAGGACTGGCCAGGGATGCAATCGCAGCGTGGCACTTTGCAAAATCATTGGGATATACAGACGACTCAATCTGCCTGACGGGAGTCTCTCTTGGTGGCGCTGTCGCAGTCCGTCTGGCTTCAACACTGTCCAGTACAGGCTCCACGCCAGCTGGACTTGTCCTGGTTGCTACCTTTGCGTCCATGGTCGAAACCGCAGCTTTTCATTACCCATGGGTCCCAGTCCGATGGCTACTGCGAGATCGATTCGACTCGGCAAGCTTCATCAAGACAATCGATACACCAATTCTTTGCTTTCATGGAAACACAGATGACATCGTCCCCATCGAAATGGGAAAACGACTTATGTCGTTCGCTCCTGACAAGTCTCGAACCGGAATCAGGCCGAGGTTTGTGGAGATGAAGGGCGTGGCGCATCGAAGGCTGGCGGAATCCGGCATCGAATTCTATCGACGCCATCTGCCCGAGTTTCTGCGGCAGATCTGGAACCGGCAGACTCCACCGGAGATCAAAAAAGAAAGAGGCAGCTGAACAGCTGCCTCTTTCATGTGTTTACACGAGACTCACCAAATCGAATCTCTCAGGAGAAGTCGATTTAGTACTCCCCGATCACTTCTCCACCAATGCGAGTTCCAAGAGCGCCCCAGACGCCGTAGGGGCTTGGACCGTTGGTCGTATTCTTTACAGCACCCAGATTACCAGTGTCAATATTCTCACTGATAAAGTGTACTGATCCGTCAGCCATCAATACCTGAGCACCTCCGGTGTGGTAGCTGCTGGCATTCAGGATGGAAAACGAAGAATCCGCATTGTTGTTGGTGTTGTTGGTGCAGGACGGTGCGTTCGGGGCCAGAACGGTATTGAATGCAACATTCTCCGGCTGTCCATCCTGCCAGATTGAACTGAACTTTCCTTTCACATTCGCACCTGTCGTGTACCGGCCACCGCTCAACACTGCGTTGGCGGCCGCAAGGCAGGCGCCCGGACCGCTTGTTGTGATCGCTGCAACACCCATGTAGGTCGCTTCACGCTTGTCACGCCCGGCAGCTCCGCCCTGACCAAAACTTGCCTGAACGCGCTCGCCGAATGCGATTGTATTGCTGGTACCGTCGGTGATATCACGAATACCGTAGCAAATGTTGCGTGCAAACAGACCACTGTTCGCATTCGCATCGCGGTTGTTCGATGTGTAAGCATAGCTGTCGCCACGACAGAATGCGTAATTCGACGTTCCACGTGCAGTGATAATTCCGGGATCTGTAGGACAGCGGAGTGAAGGAATCTGGACCCACCAGACACGCCAGCCGCTCCACGGAGCAGCACCACCCGGTGGAACTGGCAATGTTTGGCCATTGGCACCTGACGTGTCGCCAGCTTCAACGGCCTGATACAGATTCGCCTGCTCCAGATACGGCAGCAGACTGATCATGCCCGAGCGTCGGTTGTAGTTACCGTCGTTTCGTGCTGTGTTACCGTAACCGTTCGTGCCACCCTTCTGATACACGAAGCGATCGAACACGTCGTGATAGTTGTGCAGCGCGAGACCGATCTGCTTCAAATTGTTTTTGCACTGCGTT
>JAGQQE010000444.1 GCA_020426345.1 Planctomycetaceae bacterium | reverse complement strand
TTCACAACTACCACGACACGCACAACGTGTTCCCGCCGGGCACAGTTCCCCGCCGGGGAACGGCCAATAATGGTCGTGTAATTGCCAATTACGAATCGTACGGCTGGGCTGCTTTAATTCTGCCGCAAATGGAGCAAAGCAACATTACGAATCAGTTAAAGATTTCAACCGTGACGCTCAATGAAGCGCTCATCGCGGCCAATGCGGCCGGGAATCTTGACTTGATGTTCCCTGCTTTGAACGTCTACCAGTGCCCCAGCGATACGACCGGACCGAATTTGAAGAACGGCATGCGTCGCACGCACTTCAACGGACTTTCAGGTATTGGAAACGGATGGCGTCCGCCGACTTTGAATTACCCGGGGTCGACAGGTGATCCCTCCGGTGACCTTCGTGCTCCACGTCAGTTGAATCATCGTGCACCACTTGGAGTCTTCTACAACGGAAGCCGAGTCAAGATGCGAGACATCACTGATGGGACATCCAATACATTTATGGTCGGAGAACGTGAAGAACGATGTGGAGCCGGATCCTGGCTCGGTGGACGTAACCCGGATGGAAACGGAACCCACGGCAACGACTACCATCTGGCGCGTGTTCGTCAGCCCCTGAATGACCCCGTGAATACAGGGGATGACCGCTGTACGGACGGTTTCAGCAGTAAGCATGTCGGCGGAGCCCAGTTCCTGTTCTGCGACGGTTCTGTTCACTTCATCAGCGAAAACATTGACTTCAATCTCGCAGGTGCTCCCGAACGAAATGACCAGGGAATCGACTGGCCAGCAGATGTTACGAACGCCGGCGCCGTGGGCATCTACCAGAAGCTGGGGATGAAATCAGACGGTCAGGTCATTGGTGAATTCTGAAACTGAATTCGTCATCAACAAATGAGCACCCGGCTTCTTTCAGTCGGGTGCTTCCGTCTTCCATTTCGCGAAAAGCGAATCCGTTTGAAAACCAGCGAAAGTTGAATCGGAGCGAAACCTCAATGTACCGAATTGCCTGCGTGCTTCTGGCTGTTGGATTCACTGTCGGATGCGGCCGAAGCGATCTCCCTGAGCTGGGCACTGTGACAGGAGTGGTCACAGCGTCCGGAGCCCCGGTCGCCAACGCAATTGTCAACTTCACTCCCACAGGACCAGGTCGTCCCTCCACCGGCGAAACCGACGCTCAGGGAAAGTTCAAGATGATCTACCTTCAGGGTGTTGATGGAGCCATCGTTGGTGAACACACGGTGACCGTCGAACGGGTTACAACCGAAGCTATGGATGATCTTCCGGATGACCCATCCGAAATGACTGCGGAGCAGAAAGCAGCAGCAGAGGCAATCAAACCATTACCCCCTGCTGCTTCCGATGGTTCAGTGAAGGTGGAAGTGAAAGCGGGCACGAATGAGCTGAACATTACCCTCTAATTTCACTGCGTCAGATGCTTTCTCAACCGCGTACTATCTCCTGACACATTTTTGAACCTGCGGTTGATTCAGGCCCCCTGCCCTTCACAAGATCAGCAACACGCTCAGCTGACTGTCACATTTGACAGTCAGCTTTTTTGTTGGGCTTCGACATGGTTTGCAGCGGGGAATTTCTTCAGAATCCCAACGCAGTCAAGCGACTCATCAGCAGTATCAATTCCCAGGCGAGCTACCTCGATGCCCCATGTAAATCAACTCAATGACCAATTTCCGATCCCCGGTCTTCGGTTTGAAACCAATCCCCAGGGCATGGTCAGGGCGACCATCCAGACACCTGCTGCTGAGGCGGAGTTATATCTTCAAGGGGCGCATGTCACCCGGTGGAAACCGGCAGGGCATCGTGAAGTACTCTGGCTGAGCAGATCTTCATGGTTTGAATCGGGGAAACCAATTCGGGGCGGTATTCCGATTTGCTTTCCCTGGTTCGGCCCGCACCCTGTTGATCCCCAGCAGCCAGCTCATGGCACCGCTCGAATCTCAAACTGGAATATCGCGCAGGCTGAGGAAACCGCTGAACACGGCGTCAAGCTATGGCTCACCGCCCAAATAGAAACATTTCAAATGACCTACACTGTTGAATTCGGACACGAGCTGAAACTCGGCCTGCAGATTCGCAACTCGCAGACCAGTACGTACGAGCTCCCGATCGAAGAGGCGCTTCATACGTACTTCTCCGTCAGCGACATTCGGCAAGTCAGCATCGAAGGGCTTCAGCAGGCTGCGTACATTGATAAGATGGACAACGGCTTATTAAAGGCGCCGGCCCATACGGCCATACGATTTGATCGGGAAACGGACCGTATCTACGTCAACACAGAGGCCGCCTGCACTCTGCACGATCCGAACCTTCAGCGCGAGATTGTTGTGGGTAAGCGGGGATCGTTATCCACCGTCGTCTGGAACCCCTGGATCGCAAAGGCCGCGCGAATGCCGGATTTTGGTGATGATGAATGGCAGGGAATGGTGTGCATAGAATCGGCCAATGTCGCGACAAACGCATTGACGCTGGCACCGGGCGAATCCCATGGCCTGCAGGTGGATATTTCAGTGAATGCAATGACAAATGCATCCGTCTGAACATACCCGCAAAAAAAACGCCCGGCATGTATCCCCACGCCGGGCGTCGTCAGCAACTGAAATTCAAAGACTGCATATGCTTTGACTGCACATGCTGCGTGCTACGACAGACCAGTGAGTGCTCCGTCCTTGCAAAAGTCCGGATTTCCAAAACTTTCCACAGGGAACCCCATTCCTTCTGAGATACTCATCAAAAGGCGGTTGTGCGGCACTTTTCCGAACTTCATCGACCTTCCCATCTTGTATCCGAGCCCTTCGCCGACCATCACAAACGGAATATTGTCCCGCGTGTGTGAGTTTCCTTTTCCAAGCTCATTCGTCCAGATAATTGTCGTGTTGTCGAGCAACGATCCCTGCCCACCTGGCTCGGGAGTTTCGGCCAGTCGTTTTGCAAGATAGGCCACCTGTTCACAGTACCAGGTATTGATCTTGATCAGCTTTTCGTACGCTTCTTCGTTGCTGTCAGGCTCATGCGAAAGACCATGATGACCTTCATCGATTCCCAGCCACTTCATGCGTGGCTGACCAACACTGTTGGTGATCTGGAATGTCGCAACCCGGGCAAAGTCAGATGCAAAGCTGTTGACAAGAAGATCCATTTGCATGCGGCTGATTTGCGGAATGTTGTCATTCTCTTCATCAACGTTGGGTGGAAGTTCCGGCACCGCATGTCCGGGAGAATCCTGCCCTTTCCTGGACAACTCTGACTGCAATTCCTTTTCAACCTCCCGAACCATCGTCAGATGATCCTCCAGCAAGCGTCGGTCTTCCGATCCGATCATCTGCTGGACTTTGCGAAAATCGTCCGAAAGATCATCGAGCACACTGGCGAGCAATTCCCGATTTCGTGTTTGACCATAAAGCTTGTCGAACATCTGGTACGGATTGTCGATCGGCGCGACAGGCTGATTCGGACCAGCGTAGGACCAGCGTGTCCAGGTATCCGCTCGATCCGGTACCATCACGCCAAATTCCAGCGATCCGAAGCGGGTCTGCGTTGCAGCATTGGCCTGCAATTGATTTTTGATGTGCTGGTCGACGGAGATACCCATCGACCAGCCAGCCGGAGTATCAGACCCGCCCTGCACGTCGCCCGGGAACAGCTCAATCCCCGTCAGCAGGCAGCCGATTCCACGCATGTGGCCGTCACCATCCCCCTTGATTCTGTTGCAGATTCCATGCAGGGTCAGCATTCTGTTCCGGAAGTCGGCCAGCGGTTCAAGAATGCGTTTGAGCGTGAAGTCCGGGCCTTCTTCGTCCGGCCAGAAATGGTCCGGAATCACACCGTTGGGACTGAAAATAAACACAACGCGTTTCTTGCGCGACGCTTGCTGTTCTGCAGCCCAACCCAACCCGGGAATACCCATCAGGAAATTGGCAGCGGCCGCGCTGATGCCGGTCTTGATCAGGAAATCACGTCGAGACAAATAGGGATTCATGGTCGGCGAGCTTTCGGGAGGAAATGGAGGAAGGATTCAACGAGTCAGCAGGCGATCACCTGGAGGATTCTGGAGGGCCGCAAAATTGGTTTCTGACGTATTCAGGAAACTGGAACCGGCAGGATCGGAATTGGCGAAGGTCGTTTGGGTACTGAGTCCTTCTGGACCTGCCCTTCTCGAATACTGGCCTTCTCGATCAGTGCCCTTCTCGAATACTGCCATGCTCAATTTCTGCAGTCCCTTTCACGTTCAATTCGATGATTTCGGGATCGGTTCTGTGGCTGCTGTGACGGCGATTTCGACAAGCAGTTCCCGAATATCATAACCGCTTTGTCGAAACTTTTCAGTGAGTTTTTCCAGAGTCTCCGGACCATACGCTGCAGGAGGTTGTTTAACAAAGTGCTGAAATGCCCGGTTGACGAACGCCCTGTGGGTATCATCTGCGTTGGCGAGGTACTGCCCCAGGT
>JAGQQE010000443.1 GCA_020426345.1 Planctomycetaceae bacterium | reverse complement strand
AGGAGGGGTGAATCTGGAACAGCAGAACCGGGCTCATCAGAAAAAACTCGCCTTCCGGGTGATCATTCAGAAACTGATATCAGTGTATGACGACAATAATACACATCAACAGGTTTCTTGAGATTTGTTGCTCGGGATTGGAATGTCTGGTCTGCAGTGTGTCCGTTCAGGCCGTCAAACATCGGGTAAAACGCGTCGTTTTCGGTTCAGGCAAAAGGTCTGGACACAGATTTCGAATTCCGGCAAACTTCGCCGACTCCTCCGTTGCTTCGTTCTGAAGCTACGAAAAACCTCTCATTTCTGATGGGGCGTCCGACAACTCATGTCGGTGTCGCTTCGGATCCAGTCTCGCGCAGTTTCACTGCAAACTCTCTCTACTCTTCGTACGTCAGGATCATTCCGATGGCTCGACTGGCTATTGCCGTCTGCTGTTATGCTGCTGTGTTTGCGGCGACGTTCCTTGGCGCGGTGCTGTTGCGTTTTGATTTCGAATTTGCCGCGTATCCTCGCAGCCTGTATCTGGAAACCGTTCTGATTGTCGTATTGCTGAAGCTGGGGATCGTGTTGTTTTCGCGCGATTGGCGCAGGCATCTTCGATATTCGACAATTCACGACCTTTCCTGGTCAGCGGGCATCTGTGTCATCGCAGGAGTCCTGATATCTGCCATGCAGCTGGCTCGGCCGACGATGCCGTATATCCCCCGGTCGATAATTGCCATCGATACTGTGCTTTCTGCGGCGACTCTGGCGTCATTGCGAGTTGTTGCCAACATGCTTCGCACTTTCCTGATCAATCATCAGGGACCTGGAATCGAAAGAGCCCTCATCTATGGCAGTACAACCGATGCCGTCAGCCTGCTGACTGCCATCCAGTCGGGTTCTGCGCGACTGAAAGTTGTGGGAATTGTGAGCGATTCGAAAGGTGCCGCGGGTCTGGTGGGAGGAGTTCCCACGTTTACCGACGGTGGTGCACTGGCCAGTGTGATCAGCCGAACGCATGCGGACCATGTGCTGATGCCTTCGAATCTGCCCGGAAAAGTAGTCCGGGATGTCACTCGAAGTTGTCTGGAACTTGGAATCGAAGCTCACCTGGTACCGGCTGTTGATGAAATTCCCGCCCGCCGATTTCAGCTTCGGATGCGTGATGTAACCATTGACGACCTGCTGCGTCGCGAACCCAACGTTCTAGATCTGAACGGCATTCGCTCAATCCTTCGCAATCGAGTGATTCTGGTTTCAGGGGCCGCTGGAAGTATCGGTTCGGAAGTTTGCCGCCAGCTGCTTCATTTTCAGCCACGCAAGATCGTGCTGGTGGATCAGTCCGAATTCGGCATCTTTCAGATCGAGCAGGAATTTCAGCAGCAAATCAAGACGCTGAACTGTCCCGCGCCGGAGCTCGAGTACCTGGTGGAAGACATTGTCGATGAAGAAGCCATGCGGCGCGTCTTCATGCTGCATCGCCCGGCTGTTGTCTTTCATGCAGCCGCCTATAAACATGTTCCGCTGATGGAGCATAATCCGCAGGCTGCTGTCCGCAACAATGTCTTTGGCACGAAGATTCTGGTGGATCTGGCCCACAAGTTTTCTGTCGATCGATTTGTGATGATCTCCACTGACAAAGCCGTGCGCCCAACCAATGTGATGGGTGCGACCAAACTGATTGCGGAGCAGTATCTGAATAGCGTCGCTTCCAGATCGAGCACTCGCTTCATAACGGTTCGATTCGGAAACGTGTTGAATTCAGCGGGAAGCGTCGTTCCGACGTTTCGGCGTCAGATTGAGGAAGGCGGTCCGGTGACCGTTACCGATGCCGACATGCAGCGGTATTTCATGACAATCCCGGAAGCGGTTCAGCTGGTTCTGCAATCTGCGGCGCTGGGAGAAGGTGGTGATGTTCTGATTCTGGATATGGGGGAACCGGTCAGGATCGTCGATCTGGCGCGCGACATGATTCAGCTGTCCGGGCAACGGTATCCGGAAGACATTGATATCGTGATCACAGGTCTGAGACCGGGCGAGAAACTGTACGAAGAGTTGTTCTACGAAAGCGAAGGAACCGCCAGCCGAGTGCACGAGAAGATTTTTCGGGCACCACGTCAACAGATTCAGAACACAGGTTGGATTGAAGATGAACTGGAAAACCTGCGCAGCCATCTGATGACAAGTCGCGAACAAATCCGCGAAGTCTTGTGGCAGGTGACTGCTCGCATCGTCGAAGACAATTCCAGGATCTCCACAGATTCCGGCGAGTCACGCCGAGCGGCTTAAATTCTCAACGCGAGGCCACTCGACCGGACAGTGGCAGGCAGACATTAAGTTCTGCCACGGCCGGATCGGCACTGAGACCGACAATCGGCCCTGGTTCATGGCAGAAGTAACTGAGTAACGGCAGATAATGCCGCAGGAACGCCCCAAAAACGTCGTCGTCGAAGGATTGCCGGGACTTTGGGACAGTCGCACGATCAGAAGCAGTCAACAGGGATTGCTGATCGTAGGTTAGTCGCGATATACCACTGAATTGAATTCCAAAAGCTTACTGCGGCGTTCAACTTCAGGATTGCTGAACAGGGCCAGATTCAGCCTCGATGCCCAAACGTTCAAAGGATTGACAATGAAACTTCGGCCAACCGGTCTCTTAGTGGCCACCGCTTTCCTCATATCTGGTTTTGGCTGTTCTTCAACGGCTACATCGAACACTGCCCGCACAGCAAAAGAGCAGATGCTCCTGTCGAATGCTGTTGATCAGTCGCTGGACAAGGTTGACTTCACGCCATTGTACGGGCAGCGAGTTTTCCTTGAGGAAAAATATCTTGATTGCATCGACAAGCCTTACGTTGTCGGCTCTGTGCGTCATCGCATCATGAGAGCTGGTGGCACTTTGCTGCCCAGTGCTGATGATGCCGATGTCGTGATGGAGCTCAGAAGTGGTGGCGTTGGCACCGATACATCGGAGTCCTTTCTTGGGACGCCGGAAATCGCATTGCCCGGAATGCTGACGATTCCTGAGGTTCGCTTGGTCGAACGAAAAACACAGTTTGGCTACTCGAAGCTTGGACTTGTGATTTACGATGCCAGAAGCCGTCAGGTGCTGGGTGACGGTGGAATGGCCATGGCCCAGTCGGATGACAACAACTGGCATGTTCTTGGGGTTGGCCCGTTTCAGAATGGTGATCTGAAGACTGACGTTGCCAGGGCAGAAATGATTCCCCCGGGAATGTACCGTCGCCAATTGCCGACACAGGTCGCGTTCGGGACTCGTGATGGAGTCGATGCAGATGCCAATAATGTCCGCTACGCCAGCGGCAAGAAATAGCCCCGGTCACGGAGCGGCATTCGCAAAATACGGCAACCCGATCCGAAAAGGATCGGGTTGTTTCTGCGCTGCTTGCGATGTTCCGTGGGCACCGTGCTGACCGCCAGCAACAGCTCGATCGTCTTCATCAGACGCAAGCTCGAATCATTCACTAGTTCTTGTGAGGCTTGCACAGGGCGGCAAACATGATGACTGCGACAACCGCTGAGACGACGGAGAGTGTTGTGATGGTTTCTGCCGACAGGCCAAGGTCCACGGAGGCGACTCCGAATGCTGCGAACACTGCGATCCCCACTGCCGTCAGGGCCTCTCCAGCGATGACGCCGGACGAAAACAGAACGCCTCGATGAAGAATGGCGTCGTGTTCTGCTTCAGGTTTGCCTCGCGAATAGAAGTGTGCCAGCAGGCCGCCGAACAGGATTGGAATGGCCAGCCCGAATGGCAGATACATTCCCACGGCAATTGGCATCAGGTATGCGCGAAACTTTGCGTTGGCTGATTTGAGTCTGTGGTCAATCAACAGGATGACTGCCCCTACACCGATTCCGACCGCAATCAGATCCCAACGAAGTTCCCCTTCGCCTGCGAATCCGCGAGCTAGTTCTGCAAATAAGCTGGCCTGCGGCGCGGAGAGTTCGGGACCTCCAATTCCGCCCGGCGTATTGCTGTGAAGCAAGTTCAGCACAGGAGCGATCGTAAAAGCTGCGACAGTGACGCCTGCAATTTGCATCATTTGCTGGCCGATCGGAGAAGCCCCAACCAGAGACCCTGTCTTCAGGTCGTTGCAAACGTCTCCGCTGGTACACGCCACGCAGCAAACAATTCCAGCGATTCCAAGAGTCGCGACCATCGCTTCAGGCCCTCGAAATCCCGCGAGATATAACATTCCGCCTGCAACAAGAACCGCTGTAATTGTCATCCCGGACACCGGACTATTGGAATTCCCGACGACGCCCACGATGTAGCTGGCGACCGCTGTGAAGAAGAATCCAAGCACCACCATGACGATGGTGGAAAGTGCAGTGATGCTGACCCCTTTCGTAAACGAATAATTGACACCTGCAAGCAGAAAGACGCACAAGGCCGCCAGAAGAAGGATCACCCGGGAAGGGATGTCTCGCTGAGATGCGTCGGCAGGCTGTTGGTTGCCGGTCATTCCT
>JAGQQE010000442.1 GCA_020426345.1 Planctomycetaceae bacterium | reverse complement strand
GTTGGCTTCCGCGGCCCCGGCCAGAATTGGAACGCGTCCGCGTACCTGATCTGCAATGATTGCCAGGATTCGGCGTCGCTCCTCGGGGGTAAACCGAGTGAACTCCCCTGTGGATCCATTCGGGTACAGTCCGTGGACCCCGCGCGAAATCAACCAGTCGACATAGCGTCGAAGTTCAGGTTCGTTGATGTCACCATCTGATGAGTAAGGAACCAGATTCGGAGTAAAGATGCCCTTGAGCGGTGCCTGTGACATAATGAATCTCGACGGATAGAACGTTCACGAAGGGTTTGTCGATCGGGAAGATCAGGTCAGCATTGTGGCTTGTCAGGTTAAGCGAACAAAAGCATCGAACCAGGAAATCAGTCCGCACTTCATCATTCGGAATCCGAAGCAGAGCGTCCCACTTCGTCTGGCCGTTTTCCCAGGACAACGATTGCTCCGACTATGACGGCCATTCCCAGAGGCACTGTGATCCACCAGGGAACGCCAAAACCCATTGGCAAATACCCCGTTAATAGTGAAAACACCCCCGCCAGCAAAGCATACGGAAACTGAGTGTTCACATGCTTCAAGTGATCACAACCGGAAGCTGCCGAAGACAGCACCGTTGTATCTGAAATCGGGGAACAGTGATCACCAAAAATTGCACCTGCCAGTATGGCCCCAACCGTTGCGAGAAACACAGTGCTGGATGCAGAAAACTCTGTTACGCCACCCTCCGTTGATAATGACCAGCACAATGGAATGAACAACGGTGTCAGCAGGGCCATGGTCGTGAATGAGCTGCCGATGGAAAGTGAAATTGCTCCTGCAACAATGAAGGCAATGGAAGGCAGAAACTGCGGCCGAATCGAATCGCCAACGCGGTTAATGATGAACCCGGCCGTATCCAGTTTGTCCGGACGACAAACATCAGAAACCGCCCATGCAAGAATAAGAACGATGACTGCCGGAATCATCGAACCCACGCCGCGAGTCCAGCTGGCAGAACATTCCTCAAACGACATTTTTCGCCAGAAAAATGGCAACAGGAATGCTATCACTGACGCAATAAACGAAGCGATCAGCAGCAACCTGTAAGAATCAACATCATTCAGAAAACCAACAATCACCAGACCAACAAGCGTCACAACGGGAAGAACGGCAAACGCCATGTTCCCGGTGACAACCGCTTCCTGGACCTGCGGGTTCATTGCGGGTGCACGCCGCCACGCTTCACGTTCGGCTGAAAGCATCGGACCAAAATCTTTGCCGGTCTTCGCGATGGTTGCCACCATCGCCAGCGCCAGTATCGGATATATCCGATACGGTATGCTCTCGTAAAAGACCGTCGATGCTTCGGCTTTGATTCCGGCAATGGCAAGCCCCGCAGCAATTTGATCAATCTCAAATGCAACCCACGTAGAGACAACGGCGAGGCCTGCGATGGGGGCTGCTGTCGAATCGATCAGAAATGCAAGCTTCTCCCGTGAGATCCTGAGTCGATCACTCAGCGGGCGCATGGCTCCTCCAATCAGCAATGCGTTTGCGTAGTCATCGAAGAAGACAACCAGTCCCATCAACCATGTGAGCAGCTGGCCGCGTTCCCGTGTGTTAGCGTACTTTGCCATTCGGTTTACAACAGCCTGGGTGCCACCACTGTCATTCATCAGTCCGATCATCGCCCCGAGAAACACCGTGAACAGAATTACCGAAGCATGATCAGAATCTGCCAACTGGTTCTGCAGTGTCGCGCAAAGCTGATTGATCGCCCCCGGGATGTCTGTAAAGTTGTGATACAACAGGCACCCTGCGAATGTCGCCAGGATCAACGAGACGTTGACATCCCGGATAACAATTGCCAGGAGAATGGCAATGACTGGTGGAACGATGCGCCACCAGTCACTCAGCCGACTGGGCTGTAGCTGCGTGGCGATAACACTTTCGCCCTCGCGAATGGTCAATCCACTTTCTGAAATGGAAATGTGCCGCCCATCAGCAACATCTGAATTGAGCACAAGAATGCCATCGTCAAAATCTGCAACGCATTCGAATGGTTCAAAGGGAACGGAAGCGTCCACCTGAGGTTTTCGCCGCGTCATCCCGCTGACGGTCACAGGACCATTAAAACGAAGCGGTGCTCCGTCAGCACCAACGGCCTGAATTCTGATCTCTGAAACAGCTGCACCATTCGGCAGAGATTCAGGCTCAATCAGAATCGCACCTGTGAGCTCAGAATCTGCTGTCTCAGTGTTGGCATCACTCTGCAGCGGCGTACCACCCGCCTCCACTGCTGGCATTGCTGACAGGCTGATGAGCATCAGAACTGTTTTCAGGTTCAACCCGTTCATCTATTCGACCTTCTCCTGATGTCAGCTGAATGCATCCCACATCGCATGCATGCCGCAAAGCCTGAATGGCCGTAAATATTAGCCACCAGCGTCCTCAAGTTGATATCAAGTCGATGATGAACGAGCACAAAACAGGACGAATTGCCGCGCCGCGCGATGCTCTATCGCTCCTGATACGGCAACCAAAAAGAAAAGCTGCCCTCTCACGTGAGATGGCAGCTGTCTGAATTCTGGTTTCGAATGCATTCTTTCCGGGCGCGATCTGCAATTAATTTCGCGGCAGTTTTTCCGCCAGTTCCTCCATTTTGTCAAGGATGTCTTTGGCTTCGTCCCGCCCCCTGGCATTCTGCAGTTCCTGCATCTTGTCCATGATTGCGGATACTGTCGGCTTGTGTTCATCGGAAAATTTATTGGGATCCAGCGAATGGGTGTCTTCCATCGCGGTCTGGATTTCCATACTGGCGACCGACATTCCTTCACCACCACCAAGCACGGCGGCCCGCAGTGTCGACACGACAGACCTGACAGCATCGGCGGCGGCGGCATCGGCGGACCGATTCATCACCTCCTGAAATCGCTCCTGGCTCTCCACAGGAGTGCCGCCGCACCCAATCATGAACAATGCAATCGTCGACAAGACAATTCCGTGAAGTCGATACTTCATAGGTCACATTTTCTCCGTAGCAAGTCTTCGAATCCAGTGCCGAAACAGGCAGACAGATGCCCCCGTTTCGTTTGTGCCGCCGAAGACTGGAATTGAATTCTACAGAACATGGAATGGCTGCTTCGCCTGATGTCCTGACGATAAAAAAAGATTCGGTCTGCAAGAAGAGACTCTGGCAAACAACAGTCTGCCAGAGTCATTTCAGTTTTGAAATCACGGCAGCGTTGCTTTAGAACTCGCCGAGAATTTCGCCGCCTCTGATTGTCAGCAAGCCACGGTAGAGTTCGCGATCGATATTTTCGCTGATGAATCGTGCGCTTCCGTCACACATTGCAAACTGGGCTCCTCCGGTGTGGCGACTGCGTGCCGTGTTTCCACCGCGGCCATCACCACCGCAGTCCAGACACAACAATTGCTTATCGCCGGCGCCGCTTCCGCAGAACGCGGGGCAATCGGCCCACGGTGTTCGATTGCCGTTGTTATCCATCGCCGGAGCGTTCGGGGTTGCTATCCCATTTGGCCCGTCATTTGGACGATATGGCGATGAATTCACTGTCCCCGTATAACCGCTGAAAATTGCGCCTGAGGCATGGCCCCATGCACCACGAAGGTCACCGTTGCTCAGTTCCTTCAGAATTTCACCAACGGCAATTGTGTTGCTTGTCCCGTCCTTCATGTCTCGAAAGCTTGCGCCCCAACGACGAGGAGGAGAACCCGCACCTCGCATGTGAAACGGACCAAGGTTCGCGCCAGTCCAGCCCGGCTTTCCGTCAACACCATTGCCACCTGTGTTCTCCTGAGCGTATCCACCACCATAGTTGGCAGCGTAGTTCCCTTTCGCATAAGGCCCCCCAGGAGCGGCTCCGCCAGCAGGGCCACTACCAGAAGCTGCCGCCGTGTCACTGTCACTTGGACACTTCATAAAGGACAACTCAACACCAATGACATTCCGTGTCCAGCCGCGTGAGGGAGACTGATCGTAGGAACTCTTGCTGGAATCCCACTGATTAAACAGGTTGGCCTGCTCAACATAGGGCAACAAAGCAATCGCCCAGGTAGTGCCCCAGTCTTCGTCGCGGAAGCTGGTTCCGCAAGGGTCAGGATTGGCCGGCGAAGCATTGGCACACGTAGCGCCCATCGGAAACTGGTCATACACATCATGATAATTGTGCAGTGCCAGCGCAAGTTGCTTCAAATGATTCCGACATTGAGTCCGTCGAGCGGCTTCTCGAGCCTGCTGAACGGCAGGCAACAACAACGCGATCAAGATGGCGATGATGGCGATGACCACCAGCAATTCAATCAGCGTAAATCCCTTCTTCAGGTTCCTCTTCATTCGAATTTTCCTCCGGGTCGCAAAAAGAAGTTCGGTAAAAGTTCATCTCCAACTGGCTATTTTTATTCTATTTAATAAATTAACACAATCGAAAACTCCAGTTTGTGAGAAAACACCGAAATGCCACTGGCCACCTGTCTGCGCTGTGACAGAGCCGGCT
>JAGQQE010000441.1 GCA_020426345.1 Planctomycetaceae bacterium | reverse complement strand
CTGGAAGATGCATCCGATGACACCAGTGGGGAAGTCGCTGATACCTTGAAAGAAGTCACAACGCCGGAGTAGGCGATTGGCACGAGACTCAGGTAAGAGTGATCGTCGCCTCAGAATCCGGCGACTTCGTCCCTCACAGCTGGCAATGCTGGCGCTGTGCCTGCTCATTGTCTCACGCGTCTTGTTGCTTCGTTCAACTTCATTTCCGTCTGTTGCACTCCCTGCCCATTCCTGGAACTCCATTACTGCACGGGTTGGCAGGGTCATTGACGGGGACACTGTTGAGCTAACCGATACGCGGCGAGTCCGACTGCTTGGCATTGATGCCCCTGAGATCTCATACGACAGCACCGCATCGGATTTTTTTGCCGACGAATCGAAATCCTGGCTCCGTGAACAAGTCGACGGGAAAGAAGTCATCCTGCAGACGGGCATGCCGAAAACAGATAAGTATGGCAGGATGCTATCCTGGATCTATCTTCCAGACGGGACATCGATCAACGTTCAATCGGTCCGGTCCGGAATGGCAAAAGTCCTGGCTGACTTTGGATTGCCGGAAGAAATTGAACCCGAACTCCGCAGGGCGGAAGCGGAAGCTCGGGTTCGAAAACTCGGTATCTGGTCCGGGAAAAGACGTTGAGATCGGCAATTTCAACGACCAGATAATAGACGCTTCTACGGAGCCAGACCGATTGGCGCCTTTTTCACCGGCCACTCTTTTTGCAGCAACGCCGCCAACTCCTTCACTTCTGCCGGGTGATCCGCTGCAAGATTAATTTTCTCATGCGGATCGGCGTCAAGGTCGAAAAGCTGCGGGTTGCGTTCGTAGTGAGCATGAGCTTCCGAGTAGCGATCAGGCTTTGCATCATAGGTCAGAAGCAGCTTTCTGCCATTACGAATCACCCAGCGATACATCAACGAAGCTTCAGGGTTCTTTACGTCTGCGACATCATGAGCAAAACTTTCGCCATAGATGTAATCCCGATCGACTTTGCCTTTGCCAGTCAGCAAAGGGACCAGGCTAAGACCAGGCAGCGCCGCTGGCGGTGTTTCTCCGATGGCATCCAGCACTGTGGGCAGAATGTCAACGGAACTAATTCGTTCGTCCTGAATGCCTGTATCGAAGTGCCCAGGCCAGGAGAACATGATTGGGGTTCGCGTGCCACCATCGTATGGGGATTGCTTCGAACGAGGAGCGAATCCCTGTTTCCATCGCGCATCCGGTTTGTTGTCTGCCGTTGCCTGTATCCATCCATTATCACAGACGTATACGATGATGGTATTGTCCGTCATCTTTCTGGCGTCGAGGTGGTTCAGTAATTCTCCACACGTTTCATCGAACCATTCGCACATCGCAAAATACTTTGCCAGTTCTTCCGGGCGCCCCGGCTGACTGTATTTGTCGAGCAGGCGTTTTGGGGGATTGTGTGGCGTATGCGGCAAAAACGGAGCGTACCAGAGAAAGAACGGCTTATTGGCGGCCGCAGCGTCATCGACAAAATCGAGCACTGGTTTCATTCCCTGACGTCCAATAACCAGCCCGTCATCACCATGACGTCCGCCCTTTTGGGGGAATCCCCGAGTCATCCCGGCGGTAAATCCACCACGGGAAAAGTTGCCTTCCCACCATTTGCCACTTTGATGACTGACGTACCCCTGCTTCCCCAGCAGTCTGGGCAACGTGTCACTTGAATCCACATATGAGATCAATTGCTCTCTCAATGCGTTGTATTGAGCAGACGAGAGAGCGGCATTCGGAGCCGGATCATTTCCGGTGACTCCGTGCTGATGCGGGTACTTCCCGGTGATCATCGTCATGAGCGAAGGTCGGCAAAGTGCCGTCGGTACGTATCCTTTCGGAAATACAGCACTCCGAGAGGCCAAACGATCCAAATGCGGGGTCTGAATTGTTTCATGGCCCATGAACCCGTAGTCTGTCCAGGACTGATCGTCTGAGATGATCATCACAATATTCGGAAGCGATGTCGACGGTCGAGTCGGGTGAGGGGCCCCCGCAAACGAACTGCTGAGTCCCAATGGAGTTGTCAGCACCAATAGCAGAATCACTCGTAATGACAGTGCAAACGAGAAAGACAACGTCGGCCGACTCAGGTGCCTGACCGGGATATGAGAACCAAACATAGAAGTGCAAACTCCGGATCGGGGATAGTAAGCGATCATCGACACCGGCAACCGCCGCAGAGTGTCAGATGCAGAAGTGGAGCATAGTCGCACATTAACGGTCAGGCAAAGCAAGTAGTTTGACATTGACCGAAACAGTTTGCCGGATTGAAAGCAGAAACGAATATCGACTCTGTCGCGGAAATGTAAAACCGGCGATTCATGCGGCAAAGAGTGTGTGCTCCTTGACGATGTTTTAGTTGCTTCGCTCACTACTCATCCTGTCCCGCTTGCCGATCGGCAATTTCCGCTTCTGTAGTGAACCAGGCACGAACACAACCGGTAGGGAGACCGGGTACCGCCAGATTCCGAATGAGGAGCCTCGATATTGAATTTGGCCCGTCAAATTCCTGCAATGGCCCGCCAGCCCGAGTCTGTTCAGACGGCGTGGCGAAGCTGTTTCCCCGCGAGGTAATTTCCTGATGACCACCTGTCGTTCCGGCTTCTCTGTTCGTGGTTCCAATTCTTTGGCAATCACAGTTTGCACGGCCAGTTTACTGGCGCTCTACACGAGCTTTGATCCGGTACCCGCTGGCGAAGAACTGAATAACGACAAAGTCACTGCAGCCGCCGAAGTCGCTGCCAACTTCGTTATCCAGGACGAAGTCCCTCTGCCGCCAGATGCGAATGTCACACCCAGTGACCGTAAGATCGAAATAAATGAGCCTGCTGACGAGACTCCCGAGCTCAGGACAAATGCCGGGGTAGTTCTGAGCGATATGGAAGCCATCCAGTTCATGGTTTACCTCCTGAGGGATGGAATGCAGCAGCTGGAAAATGTGAACCACTACCAGGCGTTGTTCACGAAGCAGGAACGCATCAATGGTGATCTGACCGGCAGTCAGACGATTGAGATGAAGGTGCAGCATTCTCCAGCATTCAGCGTCTACATGAAGTGGAAGAACGGAGACGCCGGACGGCAGGTCCTTTACAGCGATCAATACGAAGATGGCCAAATGGTCGTCAAACTGGGTGGACTCAAAGGACGATTGCTGCCCGCTATCAAGCTCGACCCAAAGGGCGAACGGGCAATGTCGGAATCACGATACCCCGTGACCGAAGCGGGGCTTCTGGGGATGATCAAGCAGATCGTTCACCATCGCGAGAACGATCTGAAACGCGGCTATGGCGTCAGATGTCGGCGACTGCCCAATCAGGAATTTGACAATCATGACTGCATGTGCTTCTCGTTCGAATATGAAAACTCAGAAGCACATCCAACCTATCGTAAGAGCATCATTCTTGTCGATTCCCGACGTCACCTGCCTTTGATGGCAAGGAACTTTACCTGGGCCACCGACGCTGAAGGTATGAGCCCGGATGAACTGGACGAGATGACCCTGATCGAAAACTATTCGTTTACATCTGTCAACTTTGACGCAGAACTAGTTGCTGAAGACTTCAGCCGCGAAAATCGAAAATACCGCATGTAAACATTGGATCCTCCTGCAGGGCAGTACACAGACAGAAACCGCATCCGATCGGGAAACCGATCGCGAATGCGGTTTTCTGCATTCTGGTCATTTCAAACTGCGTCGGCCTCTGGCGGTTCGCTGCTGCTGGCGGTAATACTTCAGGCCCGGGAAGAAGAATGTCGAACCGCTGATCAGCCCGAACAGGGCAATACTGAAATTCGGTAAATTGCTTTGCTGCATTGCTGCCATCAGTGGTGAAGTTGCGAACAGCAAAGCTGCCTGGATATAGAAACTGCCGGACAGCATTCCCGCTTTCACAAGAAAGACAATTCCCGCAATCGTCCCGAGTACCGGGGAGAGTTCAAGAACCGACCGATCCATGATCCATTCCACTGCGAACAACATCGTCGAAGCGATCATACTGCCAGCCCAAACGTGAGCAATCTGACGTTCGATGGCTGTGATCGGACCAGCGCGATGTCGAAGATTCCAGAAAATAGCGGCCCATAGTCCCAACCCGACAACCCACAGAGCAACGTATGGGGTTCGATGGTCTACTCCCCAAAGTTGAAATGCGTTGGTGATAAAACAAAGCAGGACGAGCACCAGGCTGTGCCACATCCACAGCAGGCCCCAGTTCTCAAGAATTGCTGCCTGATGCGATTCGCGGAAGAGTCTCGTCATAACCTGCATGACAGTCGATTGTCGAGCGCTAACAGGTTCGCTGTTTAACCATGCCTTCAAATCCGCGGCAAGCTGGTCGGTGGATGAGTATCGCAGGTCACGTGGCTTTTGCAGACACTTGAGAACCACCATCGCGAGGTCGCTGTCGATCGCAGGATTCAGAAGTCTGATCGATGGTGGATCCTGCTCCATCACCATCAGGAGCGTGTCCAGGGGCGAAGCTGCCTG
>JAGQQE010000440.1 GCA_020426345.1 Planctomycetaceae bacterium | reverse complement strand
GCCCTGACTTCCGTAGTACAATCCGCGAGACAGGATGAACTGATCCAGCAGGTTCATCGTTTGACTGCATTCACTGTGATAACGAGTTCCTCGATCAGGATCTGTCATCAGTGACCACATCGGGTTAAACAGGTAAGCCGGCCGACCGGCATACGATTTATAGGACGGAAGGCTGCCACCGGTCATCCGAATGACTTCTTCCAGATGATCGGTACTGTAGGCCGCACCAAGCACCTCAAGAACACTTCGATCCCATGGTTCATCATTCAGATCGCCCATGATCAATATGTTACGATTCCAGACATCGTTCAGGTGAAACAGGCTGACATCACTATCGACCAGTTCCAGGTATTCACGCCGAGGTACTTTCAGAATGTCATCCACAAGACGACTGCAATGGCTGGCGACGGTGAGTCGAAATGGTTCTGTCTCCCATCGCCCCTGACTGCGCGATGGCCAGTGATTCACAAGGACAGTCAGCTCTGCGTCGTTTGCCCGCACCTTCAGCGGCACTTCGAAAATATCTCGCGTTGGAAAACGCATGTGAACCAGATGGCCCTTCATCCGTGCGGGATCGGCCGTGAAGATCCGATCGGAATAGATGAGAGACGTGTCGATGCCGCGAATATCCGGATGCTCGACATGAGCAAGCTGATAGTCGTCTCGTCCAATCTCACGAAGCAGGCGTCTTGCCACACGTTCGTTTTCGATTTCGCAAATGCCGAGCAAATCCGGTCCGTGGCCATCGAACATCTGTCGGATGACTTCTGCCAGATTACGAACCTTGGCATCGAACGCCGCCCGAGTCCATCCATTCACAGGTGTGAATTCGAGGTCTGCTGCAATCGCCGAAATCTCGATATCGAACAGATTCTGAAGATTCCAGAATGCCACTCGAATGGGTTCGGCGGATGGGCTGGATTCGGACGCAAGATTACTGATAGACACGCTGCTTCCCTGCTTCGTCATGATTCTGGCCAAACGGCCTCTGCCCGCATTTCTGTTCAGGACCGCGGTTGAGTCCGTGGATTATGGTAGCCCACGACGACGACGCAAAGTCCAGTCAGTGGCGAAGCAACCGATGGCAATCAGAAAGACCCACCACTGGTGCCAAAGCGGCCACGAATGAATTTCGACCAGCGGAACGCTCGTTTGTGGCAAACTGTCGACGAAGCTGTCGATGTCATCGATGCTCACCGTTCTTCCACCCGACACATCAGCGACTTCTTTCAGAAAAGTGTGATTGATTCGGACAGATTTCATTTCATCCTGATCCGGCTGACTGGCCCACCCGGATGCGGCAACAATCGGATCCAGATCTTCGCCTTCGTCATCAACCATCTGCGCTGTCCCGGTAACTCTCCAGGCACCAGCTTTCTCTGCCGCCACGACGGCTTCGAAAACGCCAGGATCATTTGCCGATGGTTCGCCGACAATTTGTAGTGGCCTTCCATCAGGATCAACGACGTCGAATCGCACATCTGCGTTTTCGCGAAGTTCGAAATCCGGCCCCTTCACCGTTGCCTGGATACGAACGGAACCAACCCCCAGTGCAGGATCCGGTTTGATGGAAATATCCAGCTGCCGCGGCACATCCGAAACCAGCCAGCGCAGCATCTGACGACAAGCGCTGGCATGTTGTCCGTAATCTTCATTGGCTATTCCGCCCGGGGCAACAATCGATGGACTTCGCATCTGTCCATTAGTCATCGACTGGTTTCCATCGGCATCGCGCAAAGAATCCAGACCTTCACGAAGACGCCATCGCCAGAAGTCACCAATACAAAGCGCTGCGGACCGACCCTTACCAAATCGTTGAGTCACCAGGGCCGGCCAACGGTTGTCCGACGTATCCTGAACCTCTGCCATCACAACGGCCCCTAGACGAACAAAGCCGGTTGCGTTGAGCGTCAGAAAGCCCGGCATGCGATCCAGGCGATCCTGTTCTTCGGACTCGTCATCGTAGATGCGAATCCATGGCTGAAGCCATCCGTCTCGCGTCAGCGTCATTCGCACGGGACCCACGGGAACATCCATGGAACGACTCAGGTCCACTGGCAGCATTTCGCCGACAGGCGTTCGATCGTATTCACCCTGCCGGAAGGATTCCTGTCCGCCCAGCATCAACAGGCCACCGCCGCGACGTGAGACAAAGTCGTAAATGAGCGTCAGCTGATCGGCCAGAAAGAACCCCGCTTCGATATCGTCCAGCACAATTGCGTCGTAGACAAAAAGTTCTTCGGCCGTTTCTGGAAACCCGCCTCGCAATTCGTTGTCGTCTCTGGTTCCAATCCGAACCATGACAGGTTCGTCATATTCTTCCGCAATTTCCTGTTCATCCTTTTCGAAGCCACGAAACAGCGAATTCGAACGTTCTCCGTCACGCCCTCGAAAATCGAATTTTGCTTCTTTTTTTGCGATTCGAATCAGACCAACAAGTTCGAGCATAGGGTCAGTTTCAACCGCACGACGCAGGAATTTGAATTCCCAGTTTGGCCGACCACTCACGTACAGCACTCGCCGTGGCTGACTTCCACGATCAACAGAAATGAGTCGATCGTTGTTAACGAGTGTCGTTTCTTCCACAACTTCTTCACCAGACGGATCCAGCAGACTGGCCCGGACCTGATAAAAGACGGTTCCGCCCTCAGTTGGTCGGTTGCGAAATCGAAAGGGTGTATCATCAGATGCCGGACGTGTCTGAGTTTCAAGCAGGTTGCCTTCCGCATCCAGCAATGTGACCTGCAACTGATAACTTCCAGCCTGCAGTACCGCCGGCTGCACCAGGATCGTGACCGGGGCGTCATCAAAAGCGGTCTGAGATGTCGCCACCGATCCGATTGCTGCGTCCGGGTAATTCCCGTCGTCACGCATCAGAATGGGATAGACCGGCGCAATCCCGCTTAGCTGCTCAGCCGACGCCGGCAGATCCGTCGCGTTTCCATCGGAGATTAATACGATGCCTGCCAGCGGTTGACCATCGTACCGCTGTTTCAGCTGGTCGAGCGCGGTATATACACTCGATGCGACGCCCTCAAACTGAAGGTCGCCATACTGTTCCACCTGCCGGAGCCGGTCACTGACGACATAGCGACGCAGTTCAAAATCCTGATCAATACGATTCAGCCAGCCGGCTGGTTCATTGCTTTCGCCAACCTCAATTAATCGTTTCAGAATTTCGGAACGCGATTGCTCGGAATCCGTTTTGACCAGATGGCTGCGACTGATATCGGTCACGACTGCCAGCACATTCGCTCCGCGTTTGGGACGCGAACTTGTCCAGAGTGGATTCACAAGGCAAGCCGCCAGAAGCATCCAGCCTGCAATTCGAAGCGTTGTCCCTAAGACCTGCCCGGACAAACGACGCCAGTTCAGCCAGAGTGCCAAAGCAACTCCCAGGATCGCAACCCCAACGGCGGCAGGCAACCAGTCCGGATCGCCGGCAACAATTGTGATCAAACCTGTTTGAGTCCACAGTTCACACATCATTGGTCTGGCCGTGGCGAAGGGTGATGACACAGTCCGGCAACCGCAGCAATGCCAGATCCCGGATGTTACCGGTCCGGCAACTCATCATTCTACTGACACGGGATATCCTTGACACTGGATATGCTTTCGACTTTGAATTTGCCGGCCCTGCAGTACCGCTGGATGCGGCCGGCAGTTCAACGATGGTATTCCGGCGGTTGTCCCGGGAAGGTCTCAATGGTGCGGCGGCTCACTTGAAAGCTGAACCAATGCTTCGACCACTCGGATCTGCTGAGCGTCCGACATTTTCAGGAAGTGGTGTTTCCCCTCTGCGTTCTGCACATGAACGGTTTCTCCCTTGTCATCCACGCTCACAATTCCGGCCGCAGAAACGTCGAAGTAACCGCGATGCGGAAACAGTCCGTACAGCACACTTGTCAGGTCCCATGTGGGTCGATTATGCGGAGGAGGATTGTAGAGGACATAAGATTCCGCAAGCGGATGATGAAGCACGTAGTTGTAGTCCTGCTCGATACTCGTGGCCGGGTAGGCAGCCGCCAGCCCGATCTCGAAACCGCTGAATACGATCTGACCGGGCCATTCCGAAACCAGCTTCTGAGCCGAAGGGATATCCTTCACAATGTTGTATTCCAGATGGGTCGCTCCCCGGATGGGTTGAAACGCGCCAGCCATCACGGACAACAGCTTCACTTTCTTCTTCACCAGGTCCACTCCATTCAGAGGCGATACTTCGCACGCTTCTGAGGACAACAAATCTGCAAGATTGGTCGAGAAGCCGACCTGGGCGATAACGACGCTGCCGTCTTCACTGGCCGCGAGCGATTTTCGCAGCACAGAGACCGCATCAGGAGCGTCTGCCCCAGACCGCAAATCGTGCGGATACCGATCACTATCACCATCCTTCTGATCTGCCAGCACGGTGAACTTGCTTTGCTGCGGCGTAATGCCGCTGCGACAAACACCAACAGGAACATCTCCGCGACCGTAAAAGGTATTCACGGCATCCACAAATGGCGCACACTGGTCATGGTCTTTTGTGA
>JAGQQE010000439.1 GCA_020426345.1 Planctomycetaceae bacterium | reverse complement strand
CGACTGGAAACCGTCGTGTTTTAAGGTCTCCTGTTCGAGCCAGTCCCGTTTTTCAACAGGTGTTAGGTTAGATCCGCTTTGCGCAACTAGTTGTGTGCCATCGGCCAATCAGCAGGAGGAAATCAAAAAAGCTCACGCTGGCCGGCATCGGCCTGTGACTTCGATTTCCTGCTCCCTTTTTCGGATTCCGGTTTTGGAAGCGATCGGCCCAGGTGATTCAGGGCCTTCAGTGTCACCATTCGGCCGCGCGGTGTGCGCTGAACGAAGCCTTCGCGAAGCAGGAATGGTTCGACTTCATCTTCCAGGGTATCCGGGGGCACGTTGATGGTATGCCCGATTGCCTGCACACCTGCCGGGCCGCCCGCAAAAACGCTGATGATCGTCTCCAGATAGCTGCGATCCTGCTGTTCGAGCCCTGCGTCATCAACGCCTTTCATTCGCAGAGCCGCTGTAGCGACCTCTGTCGTAATCCTGCCGTCCGCACGGGCATCCGCGTAGTCGCGAGTCCAGCGGAGCCAGTTGTTCGCTTTTCGCGGCGTGCCGCGTGAACGCAGAGCAATCGCGCGGGCGGCATCGGGAGAAATCGTCGTCCGCAGTTTGGCGGCGTTGCGTGTGATGATATCGGCTAGGTCTTCCAGAGAATAAAAGCTCAGATGTTCCCGATTCACAAAGCGATCGCGCAGTGGAGCGGTGAGCATTCCGCTGCGGGTCGTCGCTCCGATCAGCGTGAACGGCTGAAGCTGCATGTTGATCGTCCGCGCGTTCAGCCCGTCTCCCAGGGTGATATCGATGCGGAAGTCTTCCATGGCCGGATAAATGAACTCTTCCACTGTCGGGGGCAGTCGGTGAATTTCGTCGATGAAAAGAACGGAGCCGTAGCTGGCGTTCGTCAGGTACGGAAGCAGGTCCTTGGGCGCTGCAAGCGAAGGACCAGATGTGATTTGAAGCTCTGTCCCCAGTTCCTTCGGGATTACCGAGGCCAGTGTCGTTTTACCAAGTCCAGGAGGGCCGTCAAAAAGAAGATGCCCCAGCGGTTCTTTGCGTTTCTTTGTTGCCTGCAGAAGAATCTGCAATCGTTCGACGACATCTCGCTGCCCAACGACATCTTCCAGTCGCGACGGGCGAAGTTCATCATCCAGACGTTCGTCAACCTGGCTTCCGGGGGGGCCCTCGAACTTCGATTCGTCGGCGAATTCAGATCCGCCTCCGACCGCTGTCCCGCCTCCGAAATTAGAGCGTCCATCCTTGCCACCGGATGAACCTGTATCCGGAGCATTTTCGTTTCGGATCGTTGCTTTGCGAGCCACTAAAATCAGCCTCCTGCCAGTGCGGCCTGCATGACATCTTCCGGCAGGCTGAAGTTGGCTGTTACGTTCTGTATGTCGTCATTGTCTTCCAGGGCATCAATCAGCTTCAAAACTCCTGATGCAGATTCGCCGTCCAGTTCGACCTGGTTTTGGGGGATCCGGGCAATTTCGGACGAAACTGTCGGTATCCCTGCGGCTTCCAGGGTAGAGGCGATCGCCTGAAATGTATCGACTGAACCCAAAACGACAAAATGGTTTCCTGAACGACTCACATCATCCGCGCCGGCCTCCAGAGCTAGCTCAAACACTGCCTCTTCGGATACCACGGACTCATCGATCACAAATTGGGCTCTGCGGTCAAACATCCAGGCAACGCATCCCGTTGCACCCAGATTTCCGCCGTTGACTTCGAAAATCCTCCGAATTTCTCCTGCGGTCCGATTTCGATTCTCCGTCAGAATCTCACAGAGCACAGCAACTCCGGCCGGACCGTATCCTTCGTACAGCAGTTCTTCGTACTTATCGCCACCAACATCACCGCAACCTCGCCTGATGGCTCGATCAATATTGTCATTGGGCATACTGGCTTTGCGGGCTTTTTCGATGGCGTAACGCAGTGCCAGGTTACTGTCCGGATCGGGCCCACCATGCTGAGCCGCAACAATAATGGCGCGGCTGAGTTTGGTGAACAGCTTGCCTCGCTTCTTGTCGACGCGAGCTTTCTTGATGGCAATGTTTGCCCAGTGAGAGTGTCCAGCCATGATCGTGCAACAAAGACGAAAATTGAAGTTCCGGAAGTACTCAACGAGAATGCAAGGGAAGAACCGATCCGCGGGGAATCAGAAAGCCGAACAACAAACGCACCGGAACAGATGCCTCGGCTGAACTTCTGCCAGGCCCCCGATGACGGACGCGTCCAACGCTGTCTCCATTCGTGATGGATCCTGCTGTCTTGTTGACGCAGACGAACCCAATGCTAACGGATGAACACAGGCTGCCCTTTGGGGAGCCTTTCTTAGTTCGCAGGAGCAGATGACGATTCAGACGCTGCCTCAACGCCCGGCTTGCCTGGTTCTCCGTCGATTTTGTTTTGAATGCGTTCAACGATTTTGGGATCCGGACGACTCGCATCCTGCTCCGCCTTTAGCGCCCGCTTCCAGGCGTCAAGGGCTTCCTCTTTTTTCCCCATGGTGTCCAGCACGTCGCCCATGTGTTCCAGAATCGTTGAATCCTGATAGTCGGGATCACTGACGGCCTTCTGGAGTTCCGCCAGCGCTTCTTCGTGGCGACCAAGTCGGAACAGAACCCAGCCAAGGCTGTCCAGATAAGCCGGGTTGTCCGGCTGGGATTCGACGGCAAGGCGAATCATCTTTTCCGCCTTCTCCAGGTTTTTGTTGTGGTCGGCATAAAGATAGCCCAGGTCATTGTTGACGCCGACATCTGTGGGATCTTCTTCGTAGACTTCCTCCAGAATTTTTTCACCCTCGTCCAGTTCACCGCTCTGAACAAGGGCATTCGACAGCCCCATTTTCAGACGTCGTCGAGTATCCGGATCCGTTTTTTCATCTTCGATCAGGTCTTTGTATTGTTGGACAGCTTCCTTCCACCGTCCCTGCTGTGAATAGATTCCAGCCAGTGTTGAACGGCTTCGCAGTACTGTTTCCGCGTCCTGTGCGAAGTCCTGCAGGCACGACTGAAGGACCCGTTCTGCTTCTTCAAACTGCTCGGCCTGTGCCAGCACCCACCCCAGCTGATAGCGAAGCAAAGGGATCTGATTCTGACTCAGGCTGACCGCAAGCCGAATTGCTTCCAGAGCTGCCTCGTGGTTGTCATCAAACGCATGTGCCTGAGACAGTCGGTAAAGGCCCTCAAGTTTCTTTCCGTTATTCAGGCCGGGCAGTTGAACCAGCTGAGTATAGGTGCGAGCGGATTCGGCGTATTTTTCAGCGATCAGCAGATAGAAACCATATTCCTCCAACGCCTGAACGATGAGCGCAGGTTCCGGATTGCCTTCCAGAGTTGCCTTTAGTAGATCGCCCTCGTCATCGCTGAGCTCCGCGTCCTTCGCCACGCGCGAACAGAAATACAACACCTGAGGTGGCAGGCTGTTGGGTTTCTCCGTACGAATCCGCTGACATGACTCTACGACTTGTTTTGCAAACGGCTGAGATTCCAGAACGACGGGGACCAGTGGCAGAATTTCCACGAGTTGCAGTCTTGCACGCACCGCTCGATTCATGGTGGCAATCAGCGTGTCGGCATTGCGTCGAATCACCTCAATGCGCATCAGGCCCTGATAGGCGGCCACTTCGCCGGTGTTGTCCAGAAGCGCCTGATAAGTATCGGCCGCCTTATCAATTTCGCCCCTGTCCAGCATGACCTGAGCAATGGCCATCCGCAACGCGGTCGGGTCGTTGGCTCCATCCATCAGCTTTTCAAGCTGTGGAATCAGTTCATCGGTTCTTGATGTGGCTTCGTAAAGATCCTTCAGCAGCACGATGGATTCGTCAACACGACCACCCGTCTTGAAGTACGTGTCCAGGTTCTTCTGACATTCGTCCAGTTTGTCTTTCATGAAATATGCCCGAGCCAGCAGAAGATGATGCTGTCCAGGCTGATTCTTCTCAATTCGGTTCAGGGCCTCAAAGGCTTCAATCGCCAGGTCGGTCCTTCCGGCATCCATCAGCACCGCACCGGCCGCTTCGTAGCTGGACGCGCGGTCTTTCAGCAGCGACTGATGCTCGCGAAAACTGAGTCCAAAGTCTTCAGGCCGTTCCAGGGCCTTCAACAGAATTTCGTAGCTGTCTGCCGCGCCCTTCATATTGCGAAGCGCCAGCAACAACCGCGCACGGACCTGATGAAGAGAAACGAATTCGCGGGAATCGTGCTTCAGCGTTTTCGAAGTCAAAGCAGAATCGATCATCTGAACGGCACGTACCGGCTGGCGGGCGGACACCAGGAACATGGCCAGTTGCAGGCGCGTTTCGTAGTCGTTCGGATCCAGTTCAATGGCTTCCTGAGCCTTCCGGATTCCCTCTTCATTGCGGCCCATCCGCAGCAGGACCAGGGCAAGTGCTTTTCGAGGACTGGCGACTCCCGGAGCAGCCTCAGCAGATTTCTCAAAGGCATCGGCCGCTTCCTGCATATTGCCGCGTTTCTGCGCGAGCAAACCCGCCATGTACCACGAGAGCGCTTCGGTGTTGGCCGGGTCGATCTGATTGCT
>JAGQQE010000043.1 GCA_020426345.1 Planctomycetaceae bacterium | reverse complement strand
GGTGTCGTTCCGCGCGGCGTATCGTCGCACGATTCGGCCGACGCGAAGCACAGAATTTCCAGAATCGGCTTGTCCGATCGTGAGGCTAACTGCGTTTGAATCTGCGGAACGGTCGAGGGTTGCTGGTCAGCCCCTCTCAACAACCGTTCTGCCACCCAACGCAAACCTCCATCAGGATGACGGCAATGGAATACACCTACCGACAGAATATCTTCCATAAGTCCGTAACAATCCGTCTGGATGAGCAGGAGTTAGCGATTCTGGATGAACACCGCACCGTTGTTCGCTCGATCCCGCTCACCGAAGTCAAATCGCTGTTCGAATACGACGGGATCAAAGCACAGGATCCTCGTCACGGTACTTACAGGTCTCGGTATTGCCGAATCAAATTTGTGAATGCAAAAGCTCTCACCGTCCGGAATGGTCAGTATCTTCGCCCCAACGGAAAATACAGCGAATATGCGACCAACCAGGAGGAATCGTTCATGATTCTCATGCTGGAACTGAAGAATCGGCTGGCAGAACTCCGGCCGCAAACTCGAATTTACTCCGGCTCGTATGCAGTGGTTGCTGTCTGCGTGTTTGTGGCAATGTTCGGTTTTTTCATGTTGATGCCGTTGTTCTCGCCGGACCTGATGACGTCTCAACCAACTCTCTCTATGAAAATCGGGATCTTCGTATTCTTTCTTGCCTTCGGAGGACTCACGGCTGGCTGGGGTGTTCGAAAAGCATACGAATACTGGCCACGAAGTCGGCCCGTCTTCGAAGATGTCCTAAAGCTGCCCCGCTTGCTGAGTCAGTCTGACTCCGTTTCAAACCAGCCCATGCTGTAAGTTACGATGCGGCCCATCTCCAATACTGGGCAGTGCCCAAACGACATCGATACATCAGTTCTGGTGATGGACTTTCCAGCTCCACCTGCCCATCGGAACGACGCGATTTCGAACTGCCTCTTCCTTACCGGGATTCCCGAACGTAGAAGTTTGCAAAGTCGGCGGGTCCGACAACATACAGGGAAAATGGCAATGACTCTGCCACCGGATTGTCCGAGGTGACTTCTTCGCCATTGATTCGGATGGCCATCGCTTCGTTACGGATGGTCACTTCAAGCCGATACCATTCTCCGGGATTGGTCAGCCGCGTTGGCAACATTGCTCCGCAAATGGCAACGCCATCGAAGCCCATCCCCGGCTTCATGTCAAAAAGAAAGACGCGATCACGAATTGTCTCGCGGCTGGTGAGCGTCTTCCCGTCAACAGACTCCGCTTTGCCGTCGTACGACAGCACCCAGTCTTTGACATGCCAGTGACGAAGATTGTCTTCGTTCGTCTTCCAGTTGTTCAGATTCAGTCCGCTATAAAAACTGTGGAAACCTCGATTCGAAACAGCAACATCGTCAGGGTCAACCGGAGTGTCCGGTAATTCGCGAATCTTCATGTTGCGATAATGAACAACGCCACCCTCGGATTCAATGCAGATGTATCCTTTGCGGGGACTTGCATCGTATCCTTTTGTGACCACCTTACCATTCACAGCCAGACTGATCCTCCCGTCGTTGCACTCGATTCGGTAGTGATTCCATTCGGGTGAAGGCTTTGAACGCTCTTCGGTTGGGAATGCACGACTTCCACCGCGACCGTTGACTGGAGTCATTTTCGCGCCGTGAATCGGGAAGATATCTCCATGCGTCGTGTGATGCGGACTTTGTCCGTAAGCATTTTCCAGAACCTGCACTTCAACACCTCGATGGAATGGCACTCCCCTGGCTGTGATGTCATCTGCCCAGACAAAGATGCCCGCATTTCCACCGGGCACCATATGCCGCCATTCAACTTCCATCACAAAATTCTGGTACATCCGCTCCGTTCGGATCTCTCCAATCGGTTTGCCTGTGCAAATCAGCATTTCGTCCTGCACACTCCAGGTTTCTGCTGGAGTATTCACAAGAACCCACCCTTCCAGATTCCTTCCGTTCAGCAGGGGGCGAAAATCTTCTTCTGCGGCATTCGCCATGCCACCGAAACTGAACGAGGTGCTGCACAGGAAGAGCACAGCAACGGTGCGGATGAATGACATCGAAACAACCTTCGGAAGATGCGACAGTATGGCCCACCAATAACGGTTGGCATCAGGCTATCGATCGAAGAGAGAATTGCTAGTCATCCGCACCAGCGAAAACCATCGCAAGGGCGAAGGTTCTCGTTTGGCAGACGCGCCTGATCCGTGTTTGCTACCTTTTCTTTCCGGGCTTTTTATCCCGCATGGGCCAGTTGGGATCTTCAGACCGGGCTGTCGTCATCAGTTTTGTGGCCTTTGCCACCAGGTCAGGATGATCCTGAGCAACGTCTGTCGTCTCTCCCTGATCGCTGACCAGATCATACAATTCGACTTTCGCACGAGGCCCGTTGCGCACCGCCTTCCAGTTGTTAAACCGAACCGCCTGAATACTGGCACCTTCGTGCAGCTCCCAGTAGAAATAATCTCGCACTGGCGCGGCGCCGCCTTTCAGGAATGACACGAGCGAATGTCCGTCTGTAGAAACGCCCGGGGGAATCTGTGACCCCGTTAGTTCAGCGACAGTGGGTAGAAAGTCCCAAAACGCCCACGGCTCCTCAGTAACGCGGCCCGAAGGGACCGTTCCCGGCCACCAGGCGAAGGCTGCGTTGCGAAGACCGCCTTCATACATGCTGCGTTTGAATCCTCGAAGCTGCCCGCCCATCGTCTGATCAAACAGTCGACCAATCTCGGATGTTTCGGAAAACGAAGACCCATTGTCGCCGGAAAACATGACCAGTGTGTTCTTATCAATTCCAAGTTCGACGAGCAGATTCGTGAGACGACCAAGATCACTATCGAGTCGCGTAATCTGTGCAGCGTAGGCTTTCTGTTGATTCGTCCAGGGCTTGTTAGCGTAGATTCCAAAGTCATCGACTTCATGACGGCCATGTGGAAGGGTTATCGCGTAGAACAGAAAGAAGGGTTGATCCCTGACGGATTTCACCCAACGCAACGTCTCATCAGCAATCAGATTCTGAGCGTATGTCGCGCCAACAGCTTTCCCATCATTTCCCGGCAGATCAAATCGCTGGTCGTCGTTATAAAGGTATGTGGGAAAGTAACTGTGTGCGTGTCGCTGACAGTTGTAACCATAGAAATGGTCAAACCCTACTTTCAGTGGACTTCCCGATGTGTCAAACATACCCATGCCCCACTTACCGATGCATGCCGTTGCGTAGCCCCTTTGCTTCAGCAGTTGCGCAACAGTAAATGTTCCCGCAGGCAGAGGCATTTGACCCTCCGGCTGAATTTCGCGATTCGCTCGCACAGGACAGTGCCCGGTGTGCAATCCCGTCATCAGCGTCGACCTCGCCGGCGCACAAACCGTCGTTCCTGTGTATGCCTGTAGATAGCGAGTTCCCTCAGAGCACAGGCGATCGAAATTTGGCGTCTGGATGAGCTTCTGTCCGTAAGCTCCGCAATCTCCCATGGCAAGATCATCGCTCAGGATGAAGACAATATTCGGCGTCTTCAACTCTGCGGACCACGCCACAGAGAATGCAAGCAGATTCAACAGGGCAATGAACTGAACGGTGTAAAACTTCACAGGGCAACTCCGGATCTGAATGCCTGACGACATGCAATGAATGTATTCAGGAAAATGGTCCACTACGGCGGACAAACTGACGGGGCGGACAAACTGACGGGGACGACAAACGTCGAAGATCCTGGCATCTGAAATTATCGAGCCTTCTTCTTGCCCTTCTTTTTCTTCGGACTGGCAGGCGGCTTCTCTGTGGCTTCAGTGTGGCGTGGCATGCGAGTCAGCGCGAGCATCTCTGTTTCCTGGCCGTTGTCTCCCTGTTGCTGCATCCAACGATCCAGTTGATCGGTCAGTTCGCGACGTATTTCCACAAGTGAAGGGTCATCAATCAGGTTGCTGCGATTCCACGGATCACTGACGCAGTCGTAAAGTTCCCAGGCCGGACGGTGCTGGTAATCGTGCACCAGTGAAGCTGCCTGTGCATCTCCATCGGCAGCCAAACTGCGCCAGGTTCTGAATGTAGGATCGTTCGTTGCGGCATTGACAAAAGTTGTTTCCGGGGTGAGGTTGCGGATCAGGCGATACCGTTCACTCCGAACGCTGCGAATGCCGTAATGCTCGGGGCCGGCATTGATTCCACGTGACGTCTGTAATCCAAACACATACTTTTTATGTGTCGAAGCATTGCCTGTCAGTACTGGAAGAAAAGACCTTCCATCAAGCACGTCTGGTCGGTCAAGGCCGATAGCTTCCAGGACCGTGGGAACAATGTCGACGTATTCAACCATCGCATCGCTTCGGCTGCCCGGTTTGATTCGCCCCGGCCAGCGCACCAGGCATCCACTCTGCAAACCAGTGTCGTAACAGGTCCACTTGGCAAAAGGGAAGCTGTAACCCTGTTCGCTCAACACAATCACCATTGTGTTTTGTACCTGACGATGTTTCTCCAGCAGTGCCAGAATCCTGCCCACCTGATCATCGAAGTATGTGATCTCAGCCAGATACCTGGAGTAGGCTTCACGCGTATCAGGCGAATCCACCAGAATCGGATGCAGTTTGAGCGAAGATGGCGGATAAGCAGAGGCATCCCCCTTGTTCCATGGCGTATGCGGTTCATTTGAGGCCGCAATCAGCAGAAACGGAGTCTCCTGAGCCGAACAATCACCCAACACCGCATCAATCGCGTCGAGATCCGGATTATTTCCCTGGCCACTGTATTCAAAGGGGAAGACCGCCCGTGGACCGATATGCGTCTTCCCGGACAGGAAGGTCCGATAACCAGCGGGTTGCAGGTACGTTGCGATGCTCTGCACCCAGTCATGAGCCATTGTATGATTCGGATAGGCGCCGGACTTGACCGGATAAAGCCCCGAGTAAAGACAGTGACGCGTCGGAGAACACATTGGGGCGGCCTGAAAGCACCGATCAAACTGCATACCCTGCTCAGCCAGTTTCACAAGGTTGGGTGTTCTTGCCTGACCACCATACACCTCCAAATCGCGATAGGTGCAGTCGTCGGCAATGATCAACACAATATTCGGTTGCACAGAATTCGGTTGATCAGCAGGAATGACTGGCGATGCTGCGAACGACACAGCGCCAGAAAACATCACGAACATCAGCAGAGACAGCCGCGCGCTAAGCGCGCAGGCTGAGTGTTGATTGAACAAATGACAAAGGCGTTTCTTATCTGAACCTGCGAAAAACATGCTTTCATCCCAGAGAATTCTGTGGTTGATTCACTGGGGCGTATCTTATCCAAAATGATTTCCACAGAGCCAGCATTTACTCAAACCATTGCGGGATGAGATGTTCCGACAATTTTGTAACTTCGACAATTCGTCGGACGATCAACCTCACTTTCCGGACCTTGCCGAAGGTGATGTTAAAGGCGGATTTCTGGTTCAACGCGGCATGGGATTTGCCATCTCGTCGTGAACAGGAGGCAGGCGCCAAGAGTGGTGAATCAGGTTCAGAATGGCAGGGATTTCAAAATGCACGAAGAAATCGTGGACCGTATCGTCAATGCACTCAACAGCCGCCACAGCGACATGAAGGACGTGGCCGTTTCCGTACAAGGGGGCGCGGTCCTGCTCGACGGCAAAGTGCGTAGTTTTTACGCAAAGCAAATGGCTCAGGTTCTGACAAAGCACATCCCCGGGGTTCGGCAGATTGTCAATCGAGTGCATGTCCAGCAGGATTGTTGAGCCCCTTCGACTCAAACAAGCTGGGGTGAGTCGAAACAGACTCTTCAGATCACGGTCGCCCGGGCGACTCATCCTGAATGATCAACACATGAGTCGGCGATCTATCCCTGCGGTTCGTCCTCGCGGGCCCCTTCAATCTGCAGCTGGTTGACAATCGATTCAACACTAAATTCACTCCAGGCCATTTCCTCAGCCTGAAGCTTCATCGCTTCGCTTCCGACGATGCCCCACATCACCAGCATGCCGTTGACGAGATAACAACTGACTCTCGGAAACAATCGTTGAAGTTTGCTTTTGCCAGCCATGACTTCCACAGTCGATGTTGAATTCGCTCGATTCATGTTTTCTCTCCTTTGCAGAACAGAATTGAAACTGAGCATATCTCCATGAAAGTCTTGTGCCAAAAACCGGAAAGAGTGGTCTCACCAGTGAAACACCGGGCCTTCAGCAATCTTTCTCGGGCACAACACCAAAGCCAGTGATCATGGTTTTCTCTTGAAGCGCACGCCTCATCCAGCGAGCGGGAAAACTTATGCCAGGCAAATCGATTCAGGAAGAGCCAGCATTGTTGGGTTTGCTTATCTGCTAACTTCACGTCTGGGATCCATTCAAACGTGAACGCGTTTCCCCCACCAGAGTACATCCAGGTCCAGGAGTCCAATTGAAAAGCCTCGGCGGATGACCGAGGCTTTTCCGTATCAACCAGACGTTCCACATTTCTGTCAGTCGTAAATTGGCAGGAACGTATTGAAGGCGGCCTCGCCGAAGTGGCCTGGGTCATTGAAACGCCGGTGCTGGTCCAGATCGTCGATTGCCATCATCTGATCTTCGGAGAGTTCGAAGTCGAAGATATTGATGTTTTCTCTCATCCGTTCGACGCTGGAAGTTTTGGGAATCACGGAGGTCCCGCGCTGAACACCCCATCGCAGTGCGACCTGCGCAGGTGTCTTGCCAACCGCACCTGCAATCTCAATCAGAACGGAATTTCCCAGGACGGATTCTGCAGGGTCAGCCATCCCAAGACTAAAGTAGCTCTGTGCGCCAAGCGGGGAAAATGCCGTGTAAGCAATTCGTTCCTGCTGGCAATAACGCAGCAATCGCTTCTGCGTGAGCTGTGGATGCGTTTCTACCTGGATGACAGACGGACGAATGTGGCACCAGGACAGCAGATCCCGCAACAAGCCGGTCGTGAAATTACAGACACCGATTTGCTTGATCAAACCTTCTTTGGCCAGCTCTTCCATCGCCTGCCAGGTTTCGCGAATGGAAACACGCACCTCTTCAACCACAGGATTCTTTGCATCCGGATCGGTGAACCAACCGGGAGGATATCGTCGCTCGAAAGGGACAAATCGCTGGGCGATCGGGAAGTGGATCAAATACAAATCCAGGTAGTCCAGACCCAGATCATTCAAACTTCGCTCAAATGCCGGCCGAACATGTTCTGCTGCGTGATAGGTGTTCCAAAGTTTGGATGTCACCCACAAGTCTTCGCGTTCGCAAAGTCCTTCGCCGATCGCTGCGGCAATACCCTGCCCCACTTCGACTTCATTCCCGTAATCGCAGGCACAGTCCAGGTGTCGATACCCAACCTGGATCGCCTGACGGCAAACATCAGCGGTCTTGTCTTTATCAACCTTCCAGAATCCAAAACCAACTTTGGGCAGCCGGGCACCCCATTTCAGTGGAATGTATTCCATGGTTTCTGAGTAATCCCGTTCCGGGTTGGACGCTGGCTTAAGATTCATACCTGAGGTTACCTTTTTAGACACACCAGAACCTGGCGATTCAACAGCATCTTCACGGACGGCCTCCCTTTCGTCGTGGTCGGCATCAGCCAGGGACGTTAAGGAAACAGAGGCTTCTTCCAGTTTGAGTGATTCGGACGGGATTGTTTGTGCGGAACGTTTGGAACGCCGTTTCGTCACCGGAGATGCAACAACCTCGTGCGTCGCTTTTGACCGGACAGACTTGTCCCTGTCGGAAGCTTTCCGTTTCACTCGGCTAACCAATGCCGTTTTCTTCGAGGATGCATCGACCGCTGAATGATCTGCCGCCGCAACCATGGCTGAATCCGCATCCTGTTCAACGCCATTACTGTCAGGCGGAATTCGAGACTCTGGCTCTGTCGCATCCGGTAATTCGACGGAGGCAGCGGCAGTATTCTGGTCAGCCACAACGGCGCCTGGTGGGTTCGTGGTTTCCGAAGATACCAGACCTTCTGCAATGGCGTCGGATGGAGTCAAATCAGCAGCCTGATGACGATTCCCGGCGGATCGTTTTTCTGCCGACTTCTTCTTCTTGTGTTTCTTCATCGCCTTTTTGGAGACCGGTTTGCCTGACGCAGGTTGGCCATCCTTCTGAATGAGTGCATCAGCCTGATCTGAAGTCGTCCCAGCCTGATCCCCGGCCGCAGCACTTTTCACAGTGCGATCTTTCTTCTTTTTCTTCACCTTCGGCGCAACAGGTTCGTCATCCAAATCCCAGGCAAAACTGAGCTGACCCGGAAGCCTCACTGGTACGGAATCACTGGGGTCAGTTTTTTCGAACTCATCAGACATTGCGAACACTCTGATTTCAGGACACATCGAGACGCTGTTGCAGGCCAACCATTCCCTCCAGTGCATCCCTGCTGGCGCGTAACAGGATAACCAGGCTGCTGTCCAATGTGGCGGCGCAACCGAGGATTTTCCTAATTGGTTGGTAAGGGATGAATCGATTACGCAATGCAGTGGATATTTGCCCCCGCATTCCAGCCGTCTGTGACTGACTCAGTTCCGTCAATTGGAAAGCGGTAATTTCAGGAACCGTGCCTGAAAGCCGTTAAATGCATCTCGGTCACCCGGTTCGGATGCCGGGGTAAGAAAATGAACTCACGCCTGATTTGGATGACAGCCCTGCTGACACCGGGACTCTGGGGCCTGTGCGATGGGGTTTCCCCGTTCGTCAGGATGTGCCTGGTTTCATTTTCGCTGTTCTTTCTGATCAAACTGCATGTGCTGGTTGAATTCAGATTCAAATCAAATCCGCTGTCCAAGGTACGGAAGAATGGCGACAGAAATCCCCGTCAAAGCGGCCTGACTGCTCTTTCAAAGCGGGACCAGTGGTTCTGGTTCGTTGCCTGGCCAGGATTAAACGCGGCCGAATTCTTCACCACAGTGCCGGCAAGACACATTCCACGAGAAGACTGGGGGTTCGCTGGAAGCAAAACTGCTGCGGGAGGCTTCTTATTCTGGATTCTCGCCCCGAGAATGCTTTCATGGAATAAATGGGCGGCAGGATGGACCGCGCTCGCCGGTGTCGTCTTCATGCTTCACTTTGGTCTGTTCCACTGGATGGCATTGTTCTGGCAGTCGAAGGGGCGCAATGTTCGACCCATCATGAACTGGCCGGTCATGGCGAATTCACTTGCCGATTTCTGGAGCCGCCGCTGGAATCTTGCTTTCCGGGACTATGCTCACTCACAAATTTTCACACCTCTTTCGCGATGGTTTCAGGAATTCAGTTCGAAACATTCGTCAAAAGAAGACACGGGTCTGAGCAGGAGAATTCGTCGAATCGGCCCGATGCTGGCCATCCTTGTGGGCTATGCCTTTTCAGGCATCATTCACGAACTGGCTATCTCAGTTCCTGCAGAAGCTGGCTACGGGCTGCCGACGCTGTACTTCGCAATCCAGGGTGCAGGCATTGTGACTGAACGTATCGTGAGCCGGCAGCTCATTCGAATCAACGACGGGTGGCTCGGCCGATTCTGGGCACTTCTGGTGGCCGGAGTTCCAGCCGTCATTTTGTTTCATCACGCATTTGTCGTGAAAGTTGTGGTTCCATTGCTGCAGAATCAGGGGCACTAAGATGGCCAGTCTGGAAACGCTGATCTTTATTTCCGGCATCCTGCACCTGGGCACACTGCTTGGCAGCGCACAGGTGCCACGGGAACTTCGCTTCAGAGAAGAACTGCCGCAACTGAATCCGATGCTTCGGCACTGGGTCATTGTGGCCGGTGGCTACATCGTGCTGAACATCGCAGCCTTTGGTCTGCTTTCGTTGTGTCTGACGCGTCAGCTTTGCGATGGCAGTCTCCTGGCTCGGGCCGTGTGTGGGTACATCTGCATCTTCTGGGGCATTCGACTGATCATTCAACTTTTGTTTTTCGATGCGAAGCCTTACCTCAGAAATACCTTTCTGAAAGCAGGCTATCATGGACTGACGATCGTGTTTCTCTGGCAGACCTGCGTCTTTGGTTACGCAGCATTCTGTTAACAAAAGCCATCGCCGATCCTTGAACTCCCGGGAAGAATTCGTCAGCCTTTGCACCACGATCCGACTTCACTGGTGGTGGGGAGCAAACAGGTCATGGCTGCGAAACAGGCGATTCCGCAGGGATCATGGATTCTTGCGGAGGAACTACTGGAAAACGGTGACCCTCGTTTTCTCGACGAACTTCGAACCATACACGACGCTGATCGACTGGGCGCGTTTGCTGTCACATGGTTCAACGACAAGCGAGCTGCCTCTCGGCAACTGTTGCTGCAGTATCTTGAACTACCACTGAATGTTTACCGACACGAAGCGCTGGTCAAACGGCTCTACAAGAATGCCGAAGCAGCAAATGACATTGAGGTTCTGTCGCGATTCCTGCTGGCCTTCGATCGATCTGTCCGCCGCCTGAAGAAAACTCGATGGCGGTACGAATGGTTCAGACGTGAATCCTGGTCAGAGGAAACAATCAGCGTTCCAAACGGCACGATGATGCCCCGTGGAAAGAACGTTCAGCGGATCGATCGTTCATCAGGCAAAATCATTCTGGCCGACAATCAGAAAGCCCATGATCGCCTGCAGTTATTTTCCGTAGCGACACGCAAGTATCTGCGCCGGCGAGTCTGGCGATACTTCCGTAAACTCGCCGAAACAGATCCGCAGCAGTACATCAGCGCGATGTGCGAAACACTTGTTCGATATACAGATGCGGACTGTGCGGACGGACTGGCACTCATCGATAACTGGTCGCTGATGCATATTCTCTTCCATCACAGTGATGTCCTTCGGTATTCGCCCGGCGGCTGGAATCCTGTTGAGGGCAGGTCGCTCAGGGATCTGAAACCGGCGCCGGCATTTGCTGACGCATGGAAGATCTCGGGGCAGCCTTTGCTGAAGTTACTTGATCAGTCCCGATGTCGGCCCGTTCGACAATGGGCACTTGGCATGATCAGAGACCTGCATCCCGGTGTACTGAACTCGGTGCCTGTTGATTCTCTGATTCGATGGATTTCGAGCGAAGACGAATCACTTTCCGATCTTGCAATTGATTTGCTGAAGGCTGGCACGATTGCGGCTTCAGTATCCACGGAAACCTGGATGGAACTGCTGGAACAGGCCAATCCAAACTCTCTCGACCGCCTTTGCAGTTTAATCGAATCCACACTGGATCCGGCCGCGTTGTCGCTGGTTGAAAAAGTTCGGGTTGCCAGTGCCAGACCGATTCCGGTAGCCAGACTCGGAATGGCCTGGCTGAAGCTGATTACGCCGACATCGTCTGGTGAATGCCAGGCACTCTTGCAGCTGCGCGAAGCACAGGCCGAAGCAATTCGCCCCGAGCTCATCGCGTGGCTTCAGCTGGTCCTGACAGATTCACCACACTTTCAACCACTCGATATTCTTGAACTACTCGACAGCCGACACCCTGATGTTCGGGAGGTAGCTTCGGCATGGCTGATGGGTGATGAACGACTCTCCGGAGACACCCGAATCTGGCAGCGATTGATGGAAAGCCCCTACGACGACATTCAACTACATATCGCGAGACTGCTGGAATTCGAAGCGAACAGGCCAGACCAAAAACCTCTTCTTCGCCAGAAGAATCTGGACCCCGATCTGGTTCGGCACCTTTGGGCGTGTGTATTGCTGAACGTCCATCGCGGGGGACGGCAGAAGCCGGGGATTGTCGCATCCATCATTGATCGTATTTCGAAGAATCCTTCCGAAACCGAATCTTTATTACCATTGCTGTCCATAGCTCTTCGCTCCGTACGATCGACGGAATGGCGAGCCGGACTGACTGGACTGGTTCGTCTGATCGAAACTTCACCAGCATTACGCACAGAGTTAACGGCCGCGTTTCCTGAACTCACCCTGGCTTCATCGCCCTGGTAAGCTTGCAAAGAGCAAACAAAATGTCGAGAACTACACGACTAACCTTCAGAGTATTGACCGTGGGATTTGTGAATTGAACGGTCGAAGATCAATCATCAATCAGACAACGAAACACAGAAGGAGGAAGAGCGACTACCGAGACTAATTTGCTGCGGTGTTCCGCCGTGGTGCGAGTTTGCCTTCACATGCTTTCCCGAGGTCGTTGTTCGTTCGCCAGACACGTCATTGTGCCGGCGACTGGAGCAACGAGGTTTTCACCAGCACAATGACGTGTCTGGCTTGAGTGAACGCCCTCGGTCGGCCCTTCGAAGTCGGTACTGTTCATCTCCTTCCCGCCTTTTTCACCACTCGGCATCCGCCACAGAACGTGCCTCAGCCTCATCTCAAACGCCGACAGGAACCAGTCCCCATGGAAATGTCTTTTGCCTATCGTAAGAAAAGTGCGGTTGTGCAGGGGGCTTTTGGGGTTCAGATTGCGTTATCTCCAAACCTGCGACGAGACCGCGTGAGTTTCAGTGGACGCCTCCGGGATCCCCTGCGATTCCGAGAGGCGATCGGAGCACTTCACGACATCGTCATCAACGATCTGCGTTACAAGCCGAAGGATCATTCCGCCTACGAAGAATGGAAAGCCGGAGAACGCGCACGTGAATCCGCCATTCGAAGCTCAGCATATCAACAGACAAAAAAAGAACTGACCTCGCAGCAAAGCGACCCGATGCCTCCGAATCTGGAAGGTCAGTTTTTTCAGCAGCGGAATCTCTACTGGAAGGCTCGCCAGCAGTATTCGAATTACCTGCTGCGACACGACAGAGAACTTTGGCGGCTCCTGATGCCTTGCGACCCTGTGATCACCGTCGCAAATGATTCCCTCTTCTTTGAGTGCTTCAGCGCCGATGAAAGCAGTTACGGCTGCCTGACCGTCATGCGGGACGGCTTCGACCACGAACAGGACGTCGCAGTCGGAACAACGAACGTCGACTATACGTGGTCGCTTTATGAACACTTTCAGACCTTGCGCAGTTATCGTGAAACACGATTTGAGGTCGATCCATCAGGATTCGAAGTTCAGACGACAGACACCACAGGACATCGTGAAGAAAAGATAGATCTGCCCAACAGCTGGCTGCGAGGTTTCATGCAGTTACAGTCAGCAATGAGTCTCCCGTTGCGGCGAGTTCCCGTCAGTCGTGAAGGACTTTATGCCGTCCTTGCATTCCTGAAGCGGCATCGAGCGGCCAGAAGCCCTCGCGCGATTCGCTTTGAACTGGAACCCGGCAGACCGGCCCGAATTGTCCTGGAACCCTGGGAGAAGCGAATTGAACTGCACGGCCAGCCCTATCAGGGAGCGAGAGCAGAATCCATTCGAGTCTGGGGACGCGACCGATTGCGGGTTCTGGCACGCCTTCTTCCGTTGACCGACCACGCGGATGTCTATCTGACTGGTTCCGGCCTGCCCAGCTTCTGGGCCATTCACATGGGTGAGATGCGGATGGTCCTGGGACTGAGCGGCTGGACAACCAATGACTGGACGGGGGCATCGGCACTTCAACAACTGGCTCCGCCGGGTGAAATTACTGAAGATTCCCTGAAATCCATCGCTCAGGGTTTTGTCATTGATCCGGCACGCTCTTTCATTCAGCTTCAGTCATCCACAGGAATGCAACCCGCACAACTGGCCGCGGGATTGAATCGCCTTGCGCTCCTCGGTCAGGTGATTCAGGACCTGCCGGCAAACCTCTATCGATGGCGGCAGGTCATGCCAGTACCACTCACCTCAGCACAGGTCGGCCAGGACGACTCCGAAACAACCGCGGCGGCAGCACTGCTGAAAGCGGCAAAGATCACGACGACCCGGGATGATGTTGTCAGTGGCGGACTTCGAGTTGTCGTGGGAAACATCAAAGAGAGCTGGGGCAGTCCCCGCACCATTGAACTGATTCTGGATGCGGACAGTCGAATAGTCCGTGGCAAATGCAACTGCTCACATCACTTCAGGAATGGTCTCCGCAAGGGTCCATGTCGGCACCTGCAGACACTCAGGAATCACTTGCTCAAGAGTGGTCCCGCTGATTCACTGGAAGGTTGGTTCAGGATGTTCGGCAGGTAAAGTTCTTCGACGACTCATCAGGATCTGACGAATGGCTGACGCACAAACGAACAACGCAGTTCAACAGGCGGTGCTTGATTTTGTTCGTTCAATGACAATGTTCACCGCTTACGATGTAACGCTGGCCGTCCGCAATCAGGGCGTCGTCGCGCGGCATGGTGAGGTTCGCGACGTTGTCCACTCGATGTTTCAGGATGGAATTCTTGGCGCAGCCTGGCAGCGGACCGCTGTCGACATCGGCACGGATACGCGCCCGCTGGTCTATCACCACTTCAACCAGGATCCCCGAACGTATAAGTCGCCATCGACAGGATCAGCAGCCAAACCCGCCACCAACAGCGGACAATCAGGGTCGCCAAGCCCGGGTTCTGCTGCGTCCGGAAGCGGAAAGGGATTCTTTCAACGCATCGTCGGAGCGTTTTTCGGACAGGGAAGCAGCCCCGTCACACCCTCGAATCATCCGGCATCCGGCGGGGCTCAGGTTCCCTCACAACCGTTGAGAACGCCGAAGCAACGCCCCCCCATAACCATCGACCTGGATGCATCCGCCTACTTGCCAATTAGTCGAAGTGACCTGTTGTCGGAAGCGAAGAAGACCAATCTTTGGGGAAGTCCCTGGTTCGGGCGTCGCGATCTGATTCCACCTGTAGAAGACGATCGAACGAAACTGATCGATCGAGCAATGTTGACGCAGGGTTTGCTGACCCCCGAACAGCTTACGGAAATCCACCGCGTTGGCGCGGAAATGGACAAGTACCGGCCGGACCAGTTACTGATCAATCAAAAATCTCAAAAGGCTGGTCAGGCCGCTGTCGATGAGGAACGGCAGAGCAAGGCTGCTTTGAAGAAACAGAAGAAGGAAGAGGCGGCTCTCCGAAAGCAACTGCATCGCCAGGCGGTGGCCGATCGAAAAGCGAATGACATCGTCTTTTTAGGACGAGGTGTCTCCTCGAGACTTGGCGATCGCACAAGCGACGACACCAAGCTGCAGGCAGCAGGACTTCCGGTGATGTCAACTCCCTCCGACCTGGCAAACGCACTGTCCATCACTGTGCCTCAGCTTCGCTGGCTGGCGTTTCATTCAGACGTCGCGAGTCGAACGCATTACGTCAACTTCACGATCCCCAGAAAGTCCGGTGGTGTTCGAATTTTAAGTGCACCTCACCAGCGCATCGCTGCTGTCCAGCAATGGATTCTGGCCGAAGTCGTGTCTCGTCTGCCCGTGGAAGGCTGTGCTCACGGCTTTGTGCCCAACCGAAGCATCCTCACCAATGCTCGCCCTCACGTTGGGCAGCAGGTTGTGTTGAATATGGATCTGGAAAACTTCTTCCCGGGTATCACCTACCCACGTGTTCGAAAAATGTTCCAGACAATCGGATACTCTGGCAGTGTCGCTACCATTCTTGCACTCCTGTGCACCGAATGTCCAAGGAGAACAGTGACTTGGTCCGGTGAAGTCTTCCATGTGGCTTGTGGCCCGCGCGGGTTACCCCAGGGGGCCTGTACCAGTCCGGCCATTTCGAATCAGGTTGTAAAGCGGCTCGACAGGCGTTTGCAGGGTTTGGCTCGCAAACACAATCTCGTGTTCACTCGCTATGCCGACGACCTGACATTTTCAGGTGGCAGCGACTTTGATACGAATGTTGCCTGGGTGATGGCATGCGTTCGACACATTGCTGAAGACGAAGGTCTGGTCGTCAACGAAAAGAAGAATCGTGTCCTGCGAAGAAACACGGCGCAGATCGTGACTGGCCTGGTGGTCAACGACAAGCCCTCTGTCTCCCGTAAAAAACTTCGCCAGATCCGTGCGATCCTGCATCGCGCCCAGCAGGAGGGACTGGAATCACAAAACAGAGATGGCCACCCTAACTTTCGGGCCTATCTGGACGGGTACATTAGTTTCATTTCGATGACTCGCCCCGAGATCGCTGCAAGATTGAAAGAACAACTGGCAAATGTGTCGTAATGGGCGGTCGCAGATTCGGTATCTAACAAGGAGCGGAAGCAGTGGGGACAAAGCTGGCAAAAGGCGCGTATCCTGAACAGGGTGGACCATCAGACTTTCAGTGTTTTGGGCCTCCGGCGACTCGGGATGGCGAATTCGACGCCGTCAAAATCGCAGACCTCGGATGCTTTACTCAGGATGGTAAAGACAGCAACAAGTACTACCACGCCGCCGTCGTCCAGCATCGAACCAGCAAGAAATGGTACGCCTATTTTGAATGGGGTCGCACCGGAGCAGCGTCGCCCAGTTTTCAGTTTGTTGAATGCAGCACCGAACAGGACGCACAGAGAGAATTTGAATCGCAGCTGCATTCCAAGAATGATCGCCGGGGTGAATGGGTCACTGTTGCCGGACTTCGAACCCTGCGGGCGCGCGCGGGAAAAGACTGCTATCTGGTTCGTCCGATGGCAACTCGAAGTACCGGACTGCCCGATGCACGCAGTATCAAGATTAACGAAGGGGCAAAGACAGACAAAAAGGCAGATCCTGCTGCAACCGAAGGCACTGGCAGCAAATCGTCAAAAAAGAAAGGCGTGAAGATCGATCAGCAGACACGAGACCTGCTGCGTGATCTGAGCGTCGCGACGATCGCATATACGCGCGGCAGCATGGCCGACAGCAGTATCCCAACTCAAACAGCAATCGATGAAGCACGCACTATTCTTTCAGAAGCTCAAAACCGCCTGATCAAGGTTGGTGATGATGTAAAGAAGCAGGTAAAGGACAAAGAGCTTCTCGAGATGACAAAGATGATGTATGGCCGTATCCCCAAGAAAAAAGCCCGCAATGCCGAAGCTCATGAATGGCTGCTGACCAGAGACAACATCCTCGCATGGCAAAACGATCTGGATGCCTTCGAATCCGCCCTGTACGCGACAGATATCGACCAGAACAATGAGGCGGAAGTCAATCCGCTGGACGAACTGAATCTTCATATGGAATGGATTTCACCGACATCAACACTTGGCAAATACCTCTATAAATGGTGGCCAACGGCGACCGCAAACCGCCATTCCTACATTGGGGATATGAAGATCCGGAACATCTGGCAGGTCGATCGACACGACGACAAGGACAAACTGCCGCCGGTGCAGAAAAAGATTATCGAAGCGAAGCCTAAAATCGCTGAACGAGCTCTGTTCCAGCCGAAGACCAGAACCGATCTCGCGACGGCAGATCGCAAGCGATACAAAGATTCAAATACTGCATTGCTGTTTCACGGTACTCGAAGTGTCAACGTTCGAGGCATCATGAAAGAATCGCTTCGCCTTCCCAAGACCCTGGTCGGTGTTGTTATTACGGGAGCCATGTTTGGCCCGGGACTGTACTTCGCGGACGACTGGAAAAAATCGGCGGGGTACACCAGTCTTCACAACAGCTACTGGAGTCGCGGAAGCGGAGCAGTCGCCAGTCGTGGTGCATTCATGTTTGCAATGGACGTCGTCCTGGGAAATCCATTTGTCGCACCAGGAGCCAGAGGCTACACCGGCCCACCGGATGACCATCACTGTATCTTTGGTAAATCCGGTGCATCAGGCGTGCAGAACAATGAATATATCGTGTTTGACACGGCCCAGCACCAAATTCGCTACCTTGCCGAATTCGAAGTCTGACCAGGCGAAATACATTTCCTGATGCATTGCTGAGATTCTGTTCGGAGACCTGATTCATGCTGAAGAAACTTCCGGCCCCCATTCTGCTGCTGACGACCAGTCTTCTGCCTGCGTTATTCGCTCAGCAGACTCCGCCGGATGTTCTTCCCGTCTCGACATCCATCATTGATGCCTCAAAATACAAGACCCTGCAGCAGGCGTTGGATGCGGTTCCGGCGGCCGGCGGAATGGTTCGAATACCGCCCGGAGAATGGCACCTCGACGCACCTCTGCACATCCACACCACGAATACTCGAATCGAAGGCAGTGGACCGGCCACAAACCTGATCAATCGCAATGAATCCGGAGAACCTGCCATTCTGATTGCCCACCCCGACCGGACGAAGGTAAAAAAAGAGGCGAGACTCTGGCGTGCCAATATTTCAAACCTGCGCATCACAGGAAACCCAAAGTCCGGTGATGGAATTCTGGCGGAATATGTAGAAGAAGTATTCGTGCAGGGTGTGACCGTCACCAAATGCGGCGGAAACGGAATTTATCTGAATCACTGCTACGAGGACCCGCGTATCAGCGACTGCCTGATCACTTACAACGCAAAAACCGGTCTCCATCTCCTGGGTTGCCATGACATCGTGGTCTCAGCAAATCACTTTGAGGAAAACCAGGATGCCCTGCACTGCATCGACAGCTTCAATCTTTGTATGAACGGAAATAATCTGGATGATCACCTGGGCAAAGGTGTGCTGATTGAGAATACGTACGGATCAGTTCTGTCAGGTAATATGATTGAGGAATGTAATGGAATTGCCATCACGCTGGATCGAGACTGCTATGGAATTACTCTCAGCGCCAACGTCATCGCTCATAATGGCGGAGGCATCAGCCTGCTGGATGCCCACGGTTGTGCGGTGAGTGCCAACACTCTGACCATCATGAAGACAGATGCTCTGTTCATTGGGCCAAATAGTGGTCGCATCACGGTGACCGGAAACAACTTCAGCAACAGTCACATTGGTCAGGGACCAAAGCTGGTCAAACGTGCGGAGAACGATCTGGCGGCTGCAGGTATGGTGGCCGATGGCTGCCGGGACTGTGTAATCAGCGGCAACGTCTTTTCCGGCCTGACCACCAAAGCCATCGAACTTCGCAACTCGCCTTCAAATCTTCGGTTTGCTTCGAACCTGGTTGTGGACTGCACGTCTGATGTGACGGACGACCAGTCCATACCGGCCACAGCGGTTCAGGAGTGACGGACTCACTGGCTGGTTAACTGATCTAATCGTCGTGTCGCCTGCTGAGGATCATCAAGCACCTGCAGCATAAGTTCTTCGAGCGACATGGGATCCAGTTGAGCAATCATCATGATCGTGCGAGATAAGGGGACGCTCCGCGGTACCACGCTGAGCAGCCTTCGCCACATCGCCGGGCCGGCCTGGAGCAGCCAGGGTTCGTACTCGATTCGATCGGCTTCACTGATCACCGCCTGGTAAGTGGAATCATCAAGTGAGCTCAGACCACGAAGACAGATCAACTCCATCGTTCCCTTCACCAGTTCATGAATCAGCAGTGGAAAGAACCAGGCACGTGCCACGACGATGAACTGATCTCCACGAAGTTCGACCCCACCGTACCCAACGGCGGTCTGGCGAGCGATCTTTGCCTTTATTCCGGTTGTGGGCATGAGATTGCCGAACGCCACATTGCGAGTCATCGTCGCATCAAGCCGCTCTTCAGGAAGATCCCAGATTGTTGAAACGGCGCGGACTGCAAGGTCCTGAAGGAGCCCGGCATGGCCATCTTCCAGCCGCACCAGCTTCAGCGTCAATCGCAGCAACTGAATCCAGCTCAATACCGGAATTCCGGAGACGCCTTTCTGTCGTCCTTCTGTCCGCAAATGGCGCACTTCCTCACGGGCCAGCAGATTTCCGCGAGTCGCCAGCAATAAATGGTTTTCAAACGGCTTTTGCGGCTTCGAGGACCACCCCCACCATCGATTTGGTCGACCGTAAAGAACCGCAATATCACCAATGCTGTAGTTTAGCTGTCCAGCGATCGCGAATTGATCGTAAAGATGGGTGAGTCCCGAATGAATCTGTTCCAGTTCCCTTCTGACCAGGTGACTTGCACTCATAAAAGTGTGAGCTGCTGCTCCCTGAATCAACAGATTCAAAGTCAAACGCTTGTTGATCTCCAATCGTAAGTCGTCGTGCCAAACGGAATGTTCGTTCGATTTTTCAGTCATGGCCTATTGGAGCTTGACCATGGCCTTTGGCTGAGGTTCCTGACGCCCGGGTGGCCACGGAGGATTGAAAGGGTCATCCTTTGGACGCGTCTCCGGTTCATCAGGTGCAGGTCGAGTCCGGGGAGTCTCGGTGGGTGTTTCGACGGGTGCTTCCGGCATAACAATGAACCTGCCTGAGTTGGATTGTGCGAGGGTGAAATTCGACTTCAAGACAGCGTCTACGGTCGAACTGCCGGGTAAGAAAGCTCCTATCGTTCGTTGTATCCGGCCGTCAACCACGTTTGCCAGCGGAATAGTAACTCATACAACCAGTTCCCACATAGCAACCGTATCAGACTCCAGCCAAACACCTGCCGAAATCGAATCTTCGTATTCATCACGTGAACTGCGGGTTGATCGCCGCGACCTTCCACTTCCTGTTGAAGGACTCGAAGACACACGATCGGATTCCGACGGACGAACGACCGATGCACGGCGTGGCCGAAGAATCGTTTGTTCGTGGGAAACCTGAACTCGGTCCAGGCGGTTTGTTCGACGCGGATGCCGGGCGGTTGGGATCCAAACCGCCTGTTGGAAAACGGGACTGGCTCGAGCAGGAGACCCGAAAACATGATGGTTTCCAGTCGTCCTGCTTGCCTGTCCCGGTTTTTCAACGGATAGCTAACCTTGAAAGGGAGGCAAATTCGTCAACGGGTAACCTGCCGGAACCTGCAAGCGGGCGTAATCGCGTTTCCGCAAATCCTGCGCCCGCCTGCCCCTGAACTGGTCAGATCCTACTGTTTGAAATACTCATGAGCCATATCTCCCCCACTGATCAGGTAAGCCATAAGATCCAGAATCTCGTCTTTTGTCATCCGATTAAAGAGCCCGGCGGGCATCGGAGAGGTCGTTGAAACAATGAGTTCTTCAATCTGCTTCCGATCAATATTGACGCGTTGATTGGGATCGGTCAGATCCGTGTTCAGCGTCATCGAATCACCATTCAGATTTACAACAACACCGGTATGTGTCAGTCCATCTTCTGTCAGAACCGTGATTGCCGAAAACTGCTCGTTGATGACTTTGCTTGGGTTCAGCACCTGGTCGAGCAGGTCATGCGCAGAAAACCGTCGGCCCGCGGACGTCAGGTCCGGGCCTGTCATTCCCCCCACACTGCCGAATCGGTGACACGCATAACAACCAGCTGCAGCGAACATCTTCTGGCCATTACCAAAGTCACGCCCGGTCATCTCAGACTGAGCTGCCGCTGACAGCTCATCCAGCGTCCATTTGGTTTCACTGCGACCTTCAAACACAGCCCCAAGATTCTCCAGGGCCGATTTTTTCTCGGGCTTCTTTGCCAGCAAGTCAGCCATGGATTCTCGTTCTGCTTCCGTCAGCGATGCAACAGCATCTGTTCGAATAAACTCAATAAATTTGTCGAAGCTGGCCCCTCCCTTGTAATTGGCGGCCTTCAGGAACCATTCGAAGTAGGCGGTGTGTGTTTCCGGTGTCCACCCGGCCGTCAACAACCGAATAGATCGGGCATATTGCATCTGCTCCTCCTGAGTCGGTGCTGAAGCCATCAATGCAATGGCCTTTTCTGCGACTGTTGGAGACTGCAACCAGGCCAGCGTTTCGCACAACAACCAGTTCAGCTCGGGTGATGTTGATGGAAACATCGGATCAAAACGATGAATCAGCTTCTGCACCATAACATCATCCGGCCGGCCGAATCGGTTCAGAATGATCTGAATCGTTCGCTGCAGGGTCAGCTGTTGCTGCAGCTCCAGAGAAGAGGCGTCGATTGCGACAACTGCCGACAACAGTTGATCCCGCATCTCTTTGTTCACGGCGGGAGTGTCGTCTTTCCGATGCTGCGGACAAACCCCTGAAACGCGTGCCAGAGCCAACAGAGCCTCAACCTGTTTGGCGGGATCTTCTTCCGAAAGCGCCTTGTCGGCCCACTCGCTGGTCGGCTGATGCTCAACAGCAACGCGAGCAGCCCATCGAATAAATCGATCATCGTCAGACAGGTATGGCCAGGCCGTCTGAATTGCTGCAGAATCCTGGTGACCATGAAACGATTCCAGAAGATGGCGCGTGTTGCGTGCTTCGCTTACCGAAGGCGCTGGATCTGCTGGCGCTGTGGACTCATCACCCACGTAGGTGACACGGTACAACCCGGACTGAACGCGACGGCCGCCGATTGTGAAATACATCGCCCCGTCACCCGGGTGGATAATTGCGTCCGTAATGGGCAACGGCGCGCCTGTGACAAACTCTTCTCGGGTCGCCTTATACGAAGATCCGTCCGGTTCCAGATGAACGGCGTATAACTTGCCCCAGCTCCAGTCCAGAGCGAACAAAGCGTTCTGGTATCGAGCTGGAAACTTAGCGCCGTAACCAAACGCCATTCCGGTAGGTGATCCTGGTCCGATATCCAGCACGCCCGGTAGATTGTCTGCATAGAAGGGCATTCGCTTGCCAGCACCATTGCGCCATCCGAACTCAGCCCCGCTGGTTACCAGGCATATCCGAGTAGGTCGATACCACGGAGTGTTAAAGTCGTATTCCATATCGGCGTCGTAGGTGAACAATTCACCATCACGATTGACCGCCGCATCGAAGACGTTCCGAAATCCTGACGCGTAAGCCTCGAACTGCCTGCCGTCGGGAGAAACTCGATAAATGATGCCGCCGGGAGCCAGTACACCACGGTTATGACCTCTCCCATCCGGCATGCTTGGCAACAAATGATCTTCTCCCCAGACCTGGGGGACCTGAGACGTTGCCGCCAATGGTGGTGGCGTCGTGTTGTTGCCCGTCACCAGATACAAAGCTTTTCCATCAGGTGTGGGAACAACAGCATGAACGCCATGATCACCCCTGGATTTCACTTCGTGCAGAAACTCAACCTTGTCCAACTGGTCGTCGCCGTCACTATCCGTGATACGATACAACCCGGATGGAATCTTCTGTTCGTAATCGTTGACACCCACATACAAGGCATCGAACGCCCAAACCATGCCGTTGACAGCACGAATATCCGCTGGAACACGCTCAACGGATGATCGCTCGACAGACTGGCCAGCCGCCGGAGGTGTGATGCGATACAAACCGCCAAACTGATCACTCACCAGTAACCGACCTTTGTTGTCGGTACACAGATTTACCCACGAACCCTGATCTTCCCCTGGCACAGAATACAGTAATTCGACCTGAAAGCCTTTGGCGGCCGTGATGCGATCGATGGGCGTTGCCTTGTTGCCGCCAATCGCCGGTCCCACCTTCTGTTCTCGTTTTGGGGGTGCCTTCTTTGCCGTTTTTTGCTTTGTCGCTTTCTCCTGCGCGCGACAGTCTTCGACAGAAATTCCCGGCAGAACAGAAGCCAGCAGGATGCTGGCCAGCAAGGTGAATGGAGAGCGTAAGATCATTTCTTTTCCCAGGTGTGCTTTTGAAACAGGTTGACGAATATTCATGGACATTAGATGTCCCGCTGCGATGAGCAGATTCCGCAAACAGGTGTCCCCTGACTCGGGCGTTGTCACTATGTATCGCAGTTTACCGCCACCCGCACCTCACGGCGAGTCAATACCTGGCAGGATCGGCGTCAACACAAACTGCCATTTTGCCCGCGATGACATCACTTCCGGCAATTCGACTGTCGAAGCTGCAAACAAACAACTATGTTTCGAAACGACAACAGAAGACAATCTGGCAAACAGGAGATTCGTATGTTGCGATTTGTTGTACCCCTCTGCATCGCAATTGCATCATCGGATTCTGCCGCTCGGAATCCGGCGTTTGGCCAGGAAGTCACACAACAGTCTCCAACACCCGCTGCAAGACAACGGGACGACGCAAAAGCTCCCCCTGCATTCGACAGACTGCAGGAAGCAAATCTGCCGTTCGCTCCCATCGAATTCCGTATGGGTCAGCTGCCTGTCCTGGCCCCGGCCGGAAGCTCATTCTCCAGGCCGGATCATGCTTACAAATCTGCGGGTCTGGCGGTGGTGGCCACCCTCGACCAGCCGCTAAAGTGTGAAATCGTTGTTGAAGGACACGGCATCGACCTGCAAACAGGGAAAGAGACCTTTGCGATCCAATTCAGTGTGATGCGATCAGAAACAGACAGTCTGACATCCATCTTCCACATTAGCGCACCGCCTGCAGGATGGCCGGATGGCATGCTTCGCCTGCGGACGTCCATTGCAGAATTCCCTCAGGTCTATCAAGACTCCTGGTACTGGATTGTTGACCAGAACAATCAGCCTCAATTTGCCAAACGATTGGAGAATCCACCTCGCCGCTATGAAGCGAATATTCGCGTCGATGTTTTTGCAGACGTGTATGATGACTTCCCGGTATGGATCGAACAGGGAGATGCTGTTTCGATTTGCGGCAGGCTTCCGGCTAAGCCAGTAGAGCCCGGTCAAATTCGGGGCCCGAAACTTCAGGCTCGTATTGTCAGGACAGACACCAAAGTCATCATTAATTCTGCAATCGTTCACTCCCTGATGGATGGAAATCAGGCGTGGTTTGAATGTGTCAAGACCATGCAACCAGACAAGTTAAAGCCAGGACATTACACCCTGACCATTACACAAAGCGGGCAGGAAATCCGAAGAGTGGCCATTGTTGTTCAACCCAAATTGATCAAAGTCGAGTAGATCGCCGCAAGCGGCACAGTCTCCGGTTTCGTTCCAAATTCGAAACTGCCTCGCTCCATTGCCCGCCGAGATCAGGTCGACGGGCAATGGCGAAGTTTCGGAGGATTCCTTCAACCAATGCAACTGCATCGTGATGCGACTGCGTTGAGATGACACTGTGTTGAGATGACACTGTGCTGTGATGACACTGCAATCTTCAGTTGATTGTTCTGAAGGACATCACCATCCGGATCCCTTTACGGATCTC
>JAGQQE010000438.1 GCA_020426345.1 Planctomycetaceae bacterium | reverse complement strand
TCCGCGGAAACCAGGTATGGTCATTCCGTCAGATCAGGTGATTTGGTCAATCCTGATCGGCATATTGCACCTGCGGCCTGCCGACCAGTAAAGGATCAGTCGGTCCGATGGCGGCAAGGTCCCGACCGTCAAAATTTATGTTGTGAAGCACATGTCGCAATGCGTTCAGTCGGGCTCTTTTCTTGCAGTCAGACTTAACGACAGTCCACGGCGAATCCACAGTATCGGTGTGATGAAACATCGCCTCTTTGGCTTTTGTGTATTCGTCCCATTTATCAAGCGACGCCAGGTCGACCGGCGAAAGCTTCCATTGCTTGAGCGGGTGTCGTTCGCGTTCTCTGAAGCGTCTTCGCTGTTCATCACGGCTGACGGAGAACCAGAACTTCATCAAGACAATTCCGCTTCGCACCAGGTTGCGTTCGAATTCCGGGACCTGCCTCATGAATTCGTCGTAATCATCATCCGAACAAAACCCCATCACTCGTTCCACACCAGCCCGATTGTACCACGAACGATCGAACAGAATGATCTCGCCACGCGTTGGCAGATGTTCCACGTATCGCTGAAAGTACCATTGCCCGGATTCTGCCTCCGTTGGCTTTTCAAGTGCGACGACTCGAGCACCGCGGGGATTGAGGTGTTCCATGAATCGCTTGATTGTGCCTCCTTTACCTGCCGCATCACGGCCTTCAAACAGGATTACGATTCTCGCTCCTGTTTTTTTAACCCAGGCCTGCAGCTTCAGGAGTTCGACCTGCAGTTTGTATTTTTGCTTTTCATAAGACTTTCTGGACATCAGATTCTTGTACGGATACCCACCCTGTCGCCAGCTTTCTGACAGGACATCATCGGGAGATATTTTTTCAGAACTGACTGCTGGTTCGCGGCCGAGGAGTGCGTTGCGGATTACGTTTGCATCGTCGGCAGATGTTCCATCCATAATCGCATGCAGAACTTTGGCAATGGTTTCGGGATCATGCGGCGGGATTTCGGCCACGATATCCCTTACCGCGTTGATCTTGGCCTCCTGAGCCGCACTGATGGCGCTGGCGACTGTGTACTTCTCAATTCCCGACTTCGACTTTGAGGGCACCGTATCGCCGGCAACCACTTCGCGGGGTGTTGTGTCATCATCAAGCTTCCGTATGTCGCCAAATGTTTGATTTGCCATGTTCTCACCACTCCGCATGAAACTCTGCGTCACACTCGTTCGTGTCACTCAGCCGATTGGTTCTCTGCTTCATCACTTGTTTCGATATCATTCGTCTTCTGGTGATCCGATTCGTCTGAAGTCCAGTTCGTAGAACCAGAGATCGTCGTTTGGTACATCCAGCCGCAGTTTCTGAAACACCTGCTTCGCATCAGGCACGAACTGAATTGTCCCGTCACCAAACCAGGCAAATTGATTTCGCCAGCGAATTCGAAATGTGTCGAATTGAATGTGCTCCAGGTCCGCGATCAGATGTTCATTGGGCAGCAGACGCAGCACAAGCCCCTGTCCTTCTTTTGTAACACTCGCATCGCCATAAAGTGGACAACGAAATTCACCGGCATAGGCATCCAGCGACCGCGAAGGTTGTGTTCCAGTGACAGTTGCAGCAACCGTCTTTTCAATCCGATCATGGAAATCCAGTCGTCCCTTTCGGTCAGTGACCAGATCTTCTGTCAGCCATTCGCGTTGCGAACCGCCCAGATAACGGTCCATGACTGTATTCGCAATCGCAGGCGAAATACCGGTCATACTGTTGGTGAGAACGACGATGCCAAGATTCTCGTCTGGCACCATCAGCACATGCGAGTACATGCCATCGTAGCCGCCACCATGCGACACCGTCATTCGTCCTTTGTAATCGGACAGCACCCAGCCTAATCCATATCCACGAAAGTGTGTCGACGGAAATCGCTTCTGATAACCGGAACTTACAGACATCACGTTGTGGACTTTCCACATTCGATCTGATGATCGTCTGGAAAACAATGACGTCCCATCAGGCAGCTTTCCACGGTTGAGCTGAACGATCAGCCATTTTGCCATGTCATTCGTACTCGAAATAATCCCGCCGGCTGCCGCCATTGTGTCCCAGTTGACCCAGGGGATGGGTGTGACGGATTCAGGTGTCGGTTTATGCGGCGTTGCAATGTTGCTGGTCGACTGCAGGGCGGAGACAGACGCAAGCGTGCGATTCATTCCAACGGGCTTTAAAATTCTCTGAACAACAAAGTCCGACCAACTGTTTCCGCTCGCCTTGGCAATCACTTCACCGGCTGCCAGAAACATCAGATTGCTGTATCCATAACTGGCACGGAAGTGTCCTTCTGGTTTCAAATGCCGGGCTCTGCGCAGAACTTCTTCCGGGGAATACGGAGTGCCCCACCAAAGCAGGTCGCCGCTGAAAGTCCCAAGGCCACTGCGGTGACAAAGCAAATCATCGATGCGAAGCTCTGAGGAGACCCAGGGGTCGTACAATTGAAGCCACGGAAGATACTTCTGAACCCGATCACTCAAATCCAGAACGCCGTCTTCCTCCAGGATCGCCAATGCGGCCGATGTGAACGCCTTGGAGTTTGAGGCAATTGCAAACAGAGTATCCCCATCTACCAACTCCTCCCTGCCAAGCTCCCGCACGCCGAATCCTTCGGAGAAAACCACCTGCCCGTCCCTGACAATGGACACTGCCAGACCGGGAACGCCCCAGCGAACCCTCGCTTCGGAAATTGCTGAACGAATCGCTTCGACATCAACATCCTGCCTCGCAGAACCAACGGGAACTGACAAAACCTGCGATTGCGCTGGAGTTGTTTCGACTTGAGCGAACGACGGCCCGGAAGCACACAAGGCAACCAGCCACATCACAAGAAGTACGCAGTTCTTCATTCCACGCCTCGAATCGTCACCAGTCAGTATTTGGAACACGAACTTATTCGGCTGCAACACCAAACAGGCCAAACATCATAGCATTGAATCGCCGTCCAACCGCACGCCACACAGGATCCAAAAACAACAGGAATTCGAATTTGCCAGGAACTCTCCCTGCTCTGGAATTCGTATCCGCACTTATCGACGTCGAATAATGGGCCAGCGAATCACTGGCTCAGCAATGCTTCTCCGGTGGGCAGCAAACACGTCTTCGATGCGCACTGCACAGTCGCTCGTCAAAAACTTTTCCTATCAGGCAGCATGGTCTAACCTAACTGTCCATTGAAAAACCGGGACAGGCAGGCAGGATGACTGGAAACCATCGTGTTGTCAGGTCTCCTGCTCGAGCCAGTCCCGTTTTTCAATAGGCTGCTAATTAAGCTAAGAGTTCTTTCTTTGGGCGACAAAGGCAAGCGAATTCTGTTTGCGTCACATATGTGACCATGGACATTCTCAGATTCGTTTCGCTGGTATCACAGACATCACAAATTGAGTATCGTTGCGGTAGAGCAGATTCACTGTTCGTTGAAGTTCGTCGCACGTCTCTCGCTTGCGCAATGCCTGAACCATTTTCAGAGGTTCCACGCGAGATCATTCGCGGGGAAAGCAACAACGAAGTTTCCTGACAGCTCATACAGGACGTGCCGAATAAACAGGAAGTCGAACCGGAGACATCCACGCAATCACGGCCTTACGAGATGTCAGACCCGGGATCAAACTGCGATCCCGGCAACATTGTCTGTTGGAAGAAGCTTTCTGTTCACTTCAGGATTCCGGCGAACCACGCGCTGCACGCGAGGAGACGGAAGAGCCGGACTGATCGTCAACATCGCACATGTCCGCAGCGTGAACATCGTGTTCATTTCTCAAAAGGATGCAACGACTGCCGTGGAAACAGATCCATCCCTCAGCGCGATCGCCGCAGAACTCGATTCGATGCACGCCAATGCACGTCAGGCGTTCTGCGCCAGGGACATTGATGCATACAGAACGTTCTTCACGGAAGACCTTCGCTACATTCAGGCTGATGGGAAACAGATTAACCGCGATGAACTCTTGCGTGACGTCAGGAAACAACTGTCCCAATTCAAGACCGTCGATTCTGAAATGACTCGCGAATCCATTGCTGTAAATAACAACGGAACCGCAACTCAAATTCTGAACCAGACAGGCATCTATACACTTTCGGTTTTCGTATTCTTCACAAGAACCTGGAACATCAATCGCCGCGGAAAATACACCTACCGAAAGACAGATGGGCGCTGGCAGATCTGTCATGTTGAAGTCTTTTCTGAAACAGTAAACTGACATTCAGCCGAAAGCCTGGAAAATCACTGTGCGGTAATGGGGCTTGTGCATCTGAGAATCGTGCTGGTCGGCCGGCCACTGTTGGTTTTTCGCAATGGCCAGTGAGAGTCAAGTTCGTTCGATGACCTGTTCGGAGGAGGTGACGTCAGGATCCAATTGCGCGACGCAGTCGAAACTGTCCATGTGATTCGCTACGCCAGACTCAAGGCACTGGCAACCACCATCTCAGATGTTCCCGGGTTGTCGTAATGTCTCAGGCGTCCTGACCTCAATCGTTCGAATCTCGCGAACTGCCTGACTGTAACCCG
>JAGQQE010000437.1 GCA_020426345.1 Planctomycetaceae bacterium | reverse complement strand
TCACCTTCCAGGGCGTTCACTGGGGACGGAGCTTGGTAAGGTACTGGGAGCCGACATTTCAGATGCCGACCGATTCCGGATTTTGGGGGAGAACTTTCGGCAGCTTCTGGAGGCGTAGATACCTTCGAACCGTTGTCCGCAACACGCGTTCGCTGTCGCCCGAAAGGCTGGCTGCCGTGCATCAGTAACCTGAACGGGATGAACTCAGCATCCTGAATGAATAAGGCCGACGATTCATCTCTCTGGGTCTCGTCGCCCATGCCGCTGAAGCCGAACCTGACGGCGAACGAAAACTATGCTCGCCGTCAGGAACCGTGGACTCAATCAGGCGAACAGATCCATGACGGCATCGGCCTTGACCATCTCACGTGGCTGGTTCAGGTGGTTGTAGATCGTCTGGCGTGGATACATTCCCACGGCATGATAGATAGTGGCCAGCAATTCTCCCGGATGGACAGGGGCTTCGGCTGGTGCCGATGCGGTTTCATCGGACTTGCCGTGGACATAGCCACGACGGATGCCAGCACCAGCGATCAGACCAGTGTAGCAGTAGGGCCAGTGATCTCGACCATCATCGCTGTTGCTGTTGCCGGAAGTGCTGACGCCACGTTTCGGACTTCGACCGAACTCACCGATTGCAACAACGAGTGTGTCCTTCAGCATTCCGCGATCATCCAGGTCCTGAAGCAGTCCGGATAAACCGGCATCCAGCATCGGCGCTGACTGATCTTTCATTCGCTTGCTCAGCCCTGTGTGGACGTCCCACGAATGGTTGTCCGAATTGGCTACCTTAGGCCAGTTCACTTCCACAACTCGCGTTCCGGCTTCGACCAGTCGTCGAGCCAGCAGACAGCTTTGTCCAAACGTGTTGTTGCCGTACATGTCCCGCGTTTCCTGTTTTTCGGCAGACAAATTAAAGGCTTCGCGAGCACGACCGGAAAGAACAAGTCCAAGTGCTTTTTCGTAGTATTCATTCAGGGCATACTGTTCCACGGCACGATCCAGCTCCTTCATGCCCCCATTCACTGTCTCTCGCAGCGAAGCCCGACGGCCTAGTCGATCCATGGGAATTTCTTTGCGCAAAGTCAGATCGTCGATTCGGATTTTCTCCATCTTCGCCATATCCATGTCATCACCCGTCGGATACAGGTAATACGGATCGTAGGCGCGGCCAAGGAACCCAGCTGTCCCCGCTTTACCGATGACGTTACTTTCCTGAAGCGGTCGCGGCATCATGACATACGGAAGCATCGGAACTTCCGGTGGCATTTGCTTGATGATATGACAGCCGAAGTTCGGAAAATCCTTCGGGCTTGGGGGTTCGAGCTGTCCGGATGGGCTCACCTTGTCCGCCGTGTAACCTGTTAGCATCTGGTAGATGGCTGCAGTGTGATTGAAGAGCCCAACCGGCGTATAACTCATTGAACGAATCAACGTTGCCCGATCAATTTGCTGAGCCAGCTTTGGCAGCAATTCCGTGAACTGAATTCCCGGAAGTTTGGTATCGATATTGGAGAAGATACTCTTCACGTTATCCGGAACGTTGGTCTTCGGGTCCCAGAGATCCAGATGACTTGGCCCGCCCTGCAAATAGATCAGAATCACGCTCTTGGCGGATCCGAAACCCTTGCCACCATAACGAGCTTCTTCGTCTGAAATCTCCGCGCCAGCCACGCGGGCCGATGCCTGTAGCAGTGAAGCGACACTTAATCCGGTCAGGGCGGAACTGCCAATTCGCAGCCATTCGCGGCGCGAGTACCCATCACATGTGTCTTTTCCAAATCGACCTGGGATCACAAGCATGAGTCACTCCGGTATTACGTAGACTGAAGAAAACTTTGGGAAGCTGAAGCCCGGCGGTGGTTTGAGCCATACCGGGCTGCAGGATTCTTGAGGGTTCGGAAGGAAGGCGTTGAATTCGGGGGTGTGCCCTTCTCATTGGCGAGAGACCGTCAGTCTACCCGGCGAAAACCCGGTTTGGCAATTGTTTCCCGGTAATCGGGGGTGATTGTCGGACGGATATCACCGCATAATCCCTTTGGTCGTTCTGTCTTTCCACGCTTCGAACAGTCGGATTTCCTGCCGTCTGCCTCACATCTGCCTGCAGTGATACGCACAAAATATGGCCCGTGACGACATCTACTCGCTGCCGATGAATCAGGTGGGCAGCTTTGTCTTCGACGAACACGTCGTGAATGTCTTTCCCGACATGATTGCGAGGTCAGTGCCCGGATACGCTTCGATTCTGTCCATGATCGAACAACTGGCCTCGCGATTCGTGACGATGAATAGTCATGTCTACGACCTTGGATGTTCTCTGGGGGCCGCCACCCTTTTGATTCGTCGGCAGGCGAAAGAAGGCTGCGTGATCCATGCCGTCGATAGTTCTGCGGCCATGATCGATCGATTACAGCAGATCCTGAAAAGGCAGGATACTGACAAGTCGGGGCTGTGTGAGGTTGTCGCTCAGAACGCGGATATCCGTTCGACACCAATTGTCAATGCCTCGTTTGTCGTTCTAAATCTCACGCTGCAGTTTATCGTGCCGGAAGAACGTGCAGACATCATTCAGCGGATCCATGATGGCATGCTGCCGGGAGGAGCATTGTTGATATCGGAGAAGATTTGCTTTGATGATCCGGCCCAGCAGTTGCTGATGACCGAATTGCATCACGATTTTAAACGCAGTCACGGCTACAGTGATCTGGAGATTGCTCAGAAGCGAACGGCCATTGAAAACCGTTTAATACCAGAATCGCTGCAGACCCATGTCGACCGGCTTTCTGCTGCCGGGTTTTCAATCGTTGCTCCCTGGTTTCAATGTTTTAACTTTGCTTCCATCCTGGCTGTAAAGACGACGGACTCGCGCGACGCTGGTACCGGAGCAACAGCCGAATGAAACTCTTCGACCGTGAAGCGTTGTTCCGGATGTTGACAGAAGCCGGGGGCGAAGACTGGGTCCAGAAATTGCGGCACCAAACCAGCGCTGCATTCGAAACAGAAAAACATGGTCTGCTGAATCAGTGGGTCGATGCGTGGAGCAGGCTGCCACCCGCTGCCGAAGGATCGATTGTTGATGCCTCCGGCGATGCTGTGACGGTGACCGGGGCTCAGGTGGCAGACGTCCATTCAGCAACGCAAACATTGATGCAGTTCCATCCCTGGCGGAAAGGACCGTTTCGTTTTCACGACATTTCCATCGACACAGAATGGCGATCCGACTGGAAATGGAATCGCATCGCCTCCCGAATCAGTCTGCAGGGACATCGGGTCCTGGATGTTGGTTGCGGAAACGGGTACTACGGCTGGCGGATGCTTCACCAGGGTGCAAAGTTTGTCTGCGGGCTGGACCCATTCCTGCTGTATGTCATGCAGTACGAAGCGATCCGCAAATATGCACGCAGCGATCAGCACAACTACGTGCTGCCGCTGGGGGACGACATCCTTCCACGGCAATTGAAGATCTTCGATACCGTATTCACTATGGGAGTGCTGTACCACCGGACAAGCCCGGTTGATCATCTGCAGGCGATGGCGGGATGTCTGAAAACCGGCGGTCAACTTGTTCTGGAGACTCTGATCATTCCAGGCGATGATCATGAAGTTCTCGTGCCCGAGGGGCGCTACGCCAAGATGCGAAATGTTTGGTTTATCCCCACGGTTCCAATGTTGCAAAGATGGCTGCGTCGAACGGGGTTTCACCAGATTAAGGTGGTGGATGTCACCCCAACAACCATTCTCGAACAGCGGTCAACATCATGGATGACATTCGAATCGCTGGCAGACTTTCTGGACCCGACTGATCCGTCAAAGACGATTGAAGGATATCCAGGTCCACGGCGGGCAATCGTTCTGGCTACGTTGCGGAAGTGACAACGACTGACTGCGCTGCAGACAAACGCGCCTTCACACAGATCATTCTCTGCGTGTGCGGAAATCATGTCTGGTCCGACCATCCGTGACGACATCAGAATGTCGTCGGCTGACGTGAATTCATACACGCTGGAGTCGCGATGAAACGAGGTTTATCTGGTATGAACAGACCTGACAGGACCTTGCGAAAGATGAACCGAACAAACCATCCTGCGATCGATCGCTGCGGGTGATCGGTAATTCCCTTGTGTTCAGAACACTCCGAAAACGATAACCTTCGATTTCGTTTCCTTGTGTTGTGTAATGCGATCGCAGCAATTCTTGCAGTGGTATCGGGCAGGTGAGGTTTGAGGAATATTCGCGTCGAAGGTGGTTCAGGAGACAGTCGACGGTGAGAATCAGGAAAACTCTTGAAAAAGTGGCTTCACATCCATCTGATTGCCGATACCATCCCGCATCTCAGCTCGTGCAGGGAAAGAGCCAGCACGATTTAACACCAAATAGTTCAAGCGAAAATGACGCAGCGGAGTGATTCTTTCACAACGTTGCGAACCCAACACGGTTTCCCGTGTCTGAATACATTATCGCGGGGTGGAGCAGCCTGGTAGCTCGCGAGGCTCATAACCTCGAGGTCGTCGGTTCAAATCCGGCCCCCGCCATTCCGCTATCCGGGGAATCA
>JAGQQE010000436.1 GCA_020426345.1 Planctomycetaceae bacterium | reverse complement strand
CTTCCGTGGAGCCCGCGATTCTGGCCCATCACATTCGATCACAGGCTGATCTGTCGTTTGAAGTGATCAGCCGTCGCCTGGAAGATCGAGGCGGCGGGCTGGCACGTGTGGATGGGCGCGTCCGACTGGTGGAAGGTCTGGCCATGCCGCGCGAAGAAGATGAATTTCAGTTATCGTACTACAATTCGCTGACCACATGGATCACAATCGATCGCCTGCTGCAGCTCTTCGGTCTGACACGCGGTGACCTGACAAAGACGGAACGCGTCGCGGAGGCCGTCCGCAGTCTTGGCAGCCGCATGCCGACTTACATCACCCTGAAAGACGTCAAAAAGCGGTGGGGGCGAGGCCAGGAAGACGTGTTCCCGGTGTCGCAGTTTGAAAAACTCTGGGGTGACATGACCACTCTGCCGGATGCTCGCTGCTCTTTCCTGGTCGTGTCCACTCTGCGCGGTCAACAACTGAAAGATCCGGCTCAACTGGACGGCTGGATGAGAGACGGTTCGGCCGCCTTCGTGGAATCCCTGTGCCACTTCGATTCCCAAGAGCTTCGCCCTTGACCGGATGGCGTGGATTGTCGATTAACATCGGCAGTCCCAAGCGCCGAGCCGCCTCCGTTGGGCGCCAAGTCAACCGGACACATGATACCGCAGGTCGCCCTGCAACAACCACGGGGGCCTCTTGTTGCGAATCATGTTGTGCATGTTGAAGGCTTATATCTCGAACCTGAAGAGTGACGTGTGACTCCGAAAACACGTGATAATCGCAGGCTCGCATCCACGCCTCACAGGGGCACCTGAATACATTGTGAACTCGCGCCGAAGGTTTGAATTTCCCTCCGAAACGATGGACGCTCAAGGATAAACGTCTGCGTCGGCATTCCTTCATCTGCTCTCAACGGTTCAGCAACATTATGACCGAAATGCCGGAAGACGACACCAGTCCGACGACAGATGAACAGTCCTCGACCAGCAGGCCGCCGCTCGAACCGACCGAAGTCATTTCACAATAACGTGTTCGAACAGGCAGTAAGTGGACGGACGAGAAGAACGTTCCGTTGTAGACGAGATGACGAGTCCTCAAGGAAGGCTGAACGTCAGATCTCGCAGGCTGACTTCGGCCAGACTCAATAGCAGTCAGACGCTGGACTGACTTGGACTGCTGGTTAGATCCCTGCATTGCAGGCGCACTTCGCGACACAGAGCATGTGGAGTGGATCTGTACGGTGGCTCAGAAATAACGCTGTTTGAAGGTCGAATTCCGGTGGTTGGATTGGCGTCTCATGGCAGGATATTGGAAACTCCGTACTGTGATGGATTTCTGGCGTGCAGAACGCTGCTGCGAAGCAGCAGCCGGGCAATTTGCCGAATTCGGATGCCGCTTTGGATCGATGTGTCGATCTGTGAACCTTAGATTCGATGGAGTTGTCTTCGGAACATGCCCGAACAAAATGACACGCAACCAGCACTGACCCGCAGGCCGGAAGCTCGGGGGTTCAAGATTGAGACGCTGCTTGAGGAAGCCAAATCAGGACGCCTGAGAATTCCCGCGTTTCAACGTCCGCTTCGATGGAATTCGAAAAAAGTTGTCGATCTGTTCGATTCCATCAATCGCGGCTTTCCGATTGGAAACCTGCTGCTTTCAAAAAATCTTTCTGAAGCTGGCAGGGTGGCATTCGGTCCCGTTTCGTTTACGGTTGCGAAACAACCGTCGGCCCTTTGGGTCGTTGATGGCCAGCAACGTTTGACGGCTTTGATTGCATCGATGTTACGATCCGATGCCGTTCCACGGCGAGATTACTGGGCGGTCTGGTACGACCTGGAATCACAAACCTTCGAGATCCTGAACCGACGGGAAGCAAGTCCGCAGTGGATACCACTCAATGTCGTGTCTGATTCGGTGAAGCAACTGAAATGGATTCGAGCCTGGCCGTACGCGGAAGACCGCGAAGATCTGGTTGATCGAATCCTTGAACTGGGCAGGAGTATCCGCGAGTACGAGGTGCCTGCGTATATCGTTGAAGGCGCGAATGATCAGGTGCTGCGTTTGATTTTTACGCGAGTCAATACCGGCGGCGCCGAAATGCGGGAATCCGAGATCTTCGAGGCGCTCTACGGCCATGAAGGCGAACAACCCATTCGGGCGGCCGTCGCGCGGCTGACAGACATGGGATTCGGGGAACTCGATCAGGAGCTGTTTCTGCGGTGCCTCCGTTCAACCTGCGGTGGCTCACCTCCAAACTCCGATCCTGAGCAACTTCCTGCGAACTCAATTGAGCGAACCGAATCCGCACTTCGTCGGGCGATTCGCACCATTATGGCTCATGCCGGAATTCCGAAGTTTCGACTCCTGCCTTACCGACTCCCGATCTACATTCTCACCGTTTTTTATGATCAGTTTCCGGCCGAGAATCAACGTGTCGACGACCTTGCTGCGCGATGGATCTGGCGAGGAACTCTGTCGGAAGCCCATCTCGATTCTTCTGACGCAAAGGTCGATCGCCTGGTCAGGTTTATTCGATCCGGAACAGACCCGGAGATGACAATGGCTCAGTTGATTGAGTCCATCCCCGGACCAGACGTCCATGAGCATGCTGAATCACTTCGTAAGCAGATCGACGAGCCAATCAACCTGAATTCCGCTCGATGCAAGGTCTTCTTGTTGATGCTTTATTCGGCAAATCCGCGAACCAATGCCGGAAGTCGGTACGAACCTCCGGATTTGTTTTCCGACGACTTCGATCCGGGCGAGTGCACCGAACAACCGGATGAGACTCAGAGCGAAATCCACGACTCAAAATTCTATCAGTCCCTTGTGCCGGGCAATGACAAGCGAGGTTCAGACATTGTCATCAGGCTTGCAGGAATGAGGCCCAGTGGTGTGATAACTGCTGCCGGATACGACTTGCCGTCATTCCTGCTGTCTGAGGAGTGTATCCAATCTCTTGCAGCAGGTGACGTCGCGAACTTTCGCAGGCAGCGGAGTGAGTTGCTGCAGGATTTTGCAGAATCATTCGTGCTGAACAACGTCGGAGACAGCATCAATGTTCGACCATCGATCTCGGCCATCGTGAATTCAGATGTTCCATCACCCGCATCGGAGGTGACTCTATGACCTCTGCACTTACCGTGGCAGTACATGGAGTCGAGGTCGGTATCCTTGAGGTTTTCGACGAATACTGTCATCGCTTCACCTTTTCTCCGGCCTACACAAAACGCCCCGTTAAGCATCGTCCGGTTCTGGGGCAGATCTTCGAGGATCGAATGCCGTCGGTGATCGATGTCGCGGGACCGATGTGCTGGTTCAGCCATCTGCTGCCACAGGGAGTCATGCGCACCTGGCGCAGCAGATTGTTGGGGCTGGAGGTTGATGACGAATTCGAACTCCTGACATATCTGGGCGAGGACATGCCGGGAGCCGTGACGTTGACGCCGGGATCGTCTCCCGTTGATCGCCGCAATGCCTCTCCTGAGAAAGAGCTGGCAAAGAACGGGGATCCCCGATTCAAGTTTTCACTGGCGGGTGCTCAATGGAAACTTTCGGCTCAGTCCAGCGGTCGAGGCCTGACGACACAGGCTTCGGGGGAAGGAAGGTCATTCATCGCAAAATTCGACGCACCCGAGTTTCCGAATTTGCCTCGCTGCGAATTTGCCACGATGAACTGGGCGAAACATAGCGGGATCCTGGTTCCGAATTTCGACCTGAAGACAGTCAGCGATTTCGACGAACTCCCTGATGAATTTCCGACCGGATCTGGCGATGTCTTTGTCATCGAACGCTTTGATCGATCGGACACGGGGCGAATTCACGTGGAAGATTTCGGACAGATCCTTGATCGGCCACCAGGTCAACGCCAGTACCAGGGATCTTACGAAGACATTGCGAAGGTGATTTCGTGGATCTGCCCTCAGGACAAGTCCGCTTTCGTCAACTTGCTGGTATTCAACGTTCTGTGCGGAAACGGCGACGCGCACCTCAAGAACTTTTCTGTGCTGTACCCCGATGGAAGAAACGCCCGACTGGCTCCGGCATATGATCTGGTGTCGACGATTTGCTTCTATTCACCGAATAAGGAAGATCTGGCGTTGGCGCTCGCTGGCACAAAGTACTTCAGGGAAATTGACAAGCCGAGCTTCGCCGAGATTCTGAGAATTCTCCGGCTGACCGACGCTTCCATCGTTGATAGTGCGCTCGACCGCGTAATGCAATCCTGGAATGACGAAGCCGTTAGAGGCGAATTTCTGCCTGCTCATGCAGAGAGAATCGATCAGCACCTGACGACACTGGTACTCAATTAGCCAATCTCCCTTGCTGCTGATTCTCACCTGAAACGAATTGCGTCTATCCCTGAACAAACCTTCTGCATCACCGAACGACTCGTCGTCTCGGGCTGCCTTCGCCGTGGAATAATGGTCGAAGGTTTCAAGCTTCGCAGCCAGGCAGGCCGAAGCCTGCCCTGCCCCGAACGTGAGAGCCCGTGAAACTCTATCTGCGGTCTTGAGCCAATACCGTTCAATTGAGGATGGTGATGGCGTTTTGGAATTCGAGTTTTGGTT
>JAGQQE010000435.1 GCA_020426345.1 Planctomycetaceae bacterium | reverse complement strand
CACAATTCTCTTCATGCACGGAGGCCGCGACTACAAGGTTGACGAACTCGGCTACAACCAACTCAAGCTTAATCCGCGGGAACAACTCAGTGCAGGCGAGGTCGGTTATATCGTCGCTGGAGTGAAGAGTGTGCAGGACATCGAGATCGGCGATACGATCACTCACCTTGATCGCCCTGCAACCGAACCGATTCCTGGCTATCAGAAGGCCAAGCAGGTCGTCTTCTCTTCGGTGTATCCGATGAACACGGACGAGTATCCGGATCTGACGAAGGCCCTGGAGAAACTGGCGATCAACGACGCCGCGCTCACTTTCGAAAAGGACAGTTCTGCCGCGTTGGGTTTCGGATTTCGCTGTGGCTTTCTTGGGCTGCTGCATCTCGATGTGGTCCAAGAACGGTTGCAGCGAGAGTTCGACATCGGTTTGGTCATCTCAGCTCCGTCCGTGAGATATCAGTTGCAACTGAAAGACGGCGAGACGATGGAGGTAGACAATCCAACCTACTGGCCCGATCCGTCGACGATCGACTCGGTCAGCGAACCGTACATCAAGGCGTCGATTCTTACGCCTGAAGAGTTCGTTGGGCCAGTGATGGAATTGTGTCGCGAGCATCGGTCGGAGAGTCAGACGATGAACTACCTCTCGGCCGGGCGAGTGGAAGTGACCAGCGAGATGCCGCTTGGCGAAGTGCTGTTCGATTTCTATGGCAAGCTGAAGATGATCACGCGAGGCTACGGGTCGTTTGACTATGTTCAGACGGAGTATCGCAAGACCGACATCGTAAAAGTCGATATCCTCGTCAACAAAGAACCAGTCGACGCGTTGTCCTACTTGGTACATCGCGACAAATCCCGTGCTCGGGCGTTGCACTATTGCGAACAACTCGCAGAAGAGATTCCTCGTCACCAGTTCAAGATCCCCGTCCAGGGCGCCATCGGTGGTACGATCATTGCGAGAGCAACGATTCAAGCTTACCGAAAAGATGTGACGGCAAAGTTGTATGGCGGCGACGTGACTCGCAAGAAGAAACTGCTCGAGAAGCAGAAGAAGGGCAAAGCGAAGATGAAACAGTTCGGCCAGGTCAACATTCCGCAAAAGGCCTTCATCTCGGTGCTTCGCGCGGACAAGGATTAGTGGTTTCGAGAACCATCGTCGGGCGTGTGGGGAGTGACCGCAGCGTTTCGCACTCGGCAACCAACAACTCCAATGACACCTTGTGGTTACGTCCGGATTCCTGTCGACGAACCACCCGATTATTCCACATGCGACAGCATTTTCCTCACTTCCTTGTTAACCTTTCAGTGGACTTGGACATATGCAGCTATGGACGCAGTGCAGCAAGACGACCGAGACTCACGGTTTGTGAACGAGCTGACCACGAATCAGCTCTCGCTATCGCTGTACGTCCGCTCTCTGTTGCCGGGGGATTCGGCGGCCCACGACGTCGCTCAGCAAGCAAACGCCAAGATCTGGGAGAAGCGAGGCGAGTTTGAATTGGGCACGAACTTCAAGGCTTGGGCATTCAGCATCGCGCGGTATGAGGTGTTGAACTACCGCAAGAGGCAATCGCGGGACGCGCGACTTGTGTTCAGCGACGATCTGGAACAGACGATTGCGACCGAGCTGGTTGATACGCCGGACGACATGCAGGAACGTCACGAGGCGTTACAGAGTTGCCTGCAGAAACTTCGCCCCGAACAACGGGATTTGCTGCTTCATCGATACGCGAAGTCAGGAACGCTTGCCGAATACGCCGCAGAAGTTGGACGCAGTGTCGGAAGTCTCAAGGTAACACTCCACCGATTGCGTACCTCGTTACTTGGTTGTATCGAGGGACGAATTCGTTCCGAGGAGGCCGTATCGTGACTTCGGCTGAACGCACACAACTGATCGACGCGTTGTTGGACGGAGATATTTCCGATGCCGACTTTCTGCGACTGGAAGCGGAACTGTCCGTTGATCCCAATGCTCGGCGTGAATACTACGAACGGATCAAACTTTCGTTGCTCTTGGAAAATGTCGCAACCGAGCTGCCGCCTTCAGCAGAATCTTCGTTGCAGTTTTCCGAAGCAGAGTCCGTGATTGGCAAGCGTTGGAAGTGGGCGTTCTCGGTGATGGCGGTCGTCGCGGCGGCGCTATTAGTGGCCCTCGGATTGCAGTTCACTTCGCCTCGTCACCATCACGCTGAAGTCACGCAGCAGCAGCCCGCTCAACCCACAAACAACAACACCGAGAATGCCGTTGCTGGTTTTGCCGTGATCGCCGGGCAGGCGGATGCAATTTGGGGCAACGAACAGTCGCTAGCCACGGGAAGTCTCGTGTCGACTGGTGAATTGCGTCTGCGATCGGGCGTGGTGCAATTGGAACTGTTTAGCGGCGTGTCGCTGGTCATCGAAGGTGACGCAACATTCTCGGTGATCTCGCCGATGGAAGTTGCCGTCGCGCGCGGCAAGGTCCGGGCGCGTGTTCCCGAGCCCGCACATGGCTTTCGAATTCGAACCGACGAAGGCGAAGTTGTGGACTTGGGAACAGAGTTCGCTGTGAACGTGAGCGAAGAAGGCTCCGAAGTGCATGTCCTCGATGGCGAGATCGAGTGGCAGCCTCGCGGTTCGGCAGCCCAACTGATGGAGCGGGGAGAATCAATCAAGCGATCGAAAGATGGCCGCAGCATTGACGCCAGTGATTCGGAGTTTCTTGGTTCGAACGAGTTGAAAGAACGTCTACTCGCCGAGCAGAGTGCCGGTCTTGAGCGATGGAAGGAAGCCACCGAGCGACTGCGGCAGGACCCGCGGCTCGTGTCACTTTATCAAGTTACGAACGGCAATCTGCTGACTCGACGCTTGCCAAATCTTGCCCTTGGCCAAGAAGTAACGAGCAGCGAGGGTGCGATTGTCGCCGCCGCTGCGTCACGGGGACGTTGGGGGCAGTCGGACGGGGCGTTGGATTTTAGTCCGGCCGGCAGCCGAGTGCGGCTTTCCATTCCAGGCGAGTACCGCTCGTTGACATTACTGTGCTGGGTAAAGATAAACAGCCTCGACCGCTGGTACAACTCGTTGTTCCTGACCGATGGTCATGAACAGGGGGAACCGCACTGGCAGATCATGGACGACGGTCGGCTGTTTTTCTCCGTTAAGAAAAGGGACCAGTTCGATCTGTCCCGGGGTGAAAAGGACAAACACGTCTGCTACTCCCCGCCATTCTGGAACAACTCGCTCAGCGGACAGTGGCTGATGATCACCACGGTGTATGACGTGGATTCCGGAACGGTCAGGCATTTCCTCAATGGAGAGATGCTCAGCGAAGAGGTTATTCCTGATGAATACGTTGTTGAAACAGTCCGCATTGGCAACGCATCACTGGGCAACTGGGGATTGCCGGAACGCGATGAGCCTCGGTTTGCCGTCCGCAATCTGAATGGCAGCATTGCCGAGTTCGCATTGTTCAGCGCTGCCTTGTCGGCTGATGAAATCAGGACGATGTATCGCGCCGGCAAACCATAGAAGTCACTTCAGACCCGGTTTCACACCGGTACGCACACCGATTCCGGATCGATCCGGCAGACACTCAGTTTTACAGGCAGACCCAGACAAACAGGCAGACCCAGACATGCAGGCAGAAAGCGGAATCCGGAAGTTGGAAGGAAATCGTCGGATCAGTCTGATCACTGGTTGTCTGATCAGTCTTTCTCTGTTGTTCGCCTTCAGCCATGCCATTGCGGCGGAGCAGATTTCTGCCGAACGCACCTTCACGCTCAGGGTACTGCCGCTGCTGAAGGAAAAGTGCTTTGCATGCCATGGTGATCATCCGCAGGATGTCAAAGCCTCACTGGATGTACGCAGTCGCGACGGACTGCTGAAAGGCGGCGAATCCGGTGAGGCATCGCTGGTCCCGGGCAACCCTGCGGAAAGCATTCTGTATCAGGCCGTCCTTTGGGAAGGCTACGAGATGCCGCCCAAAGAGAATGACCGCCTGTCACCAGGACAAATCGCCACCATTGAACGCTGGATCAAGGCCGGGGCACCGTGGCCGGATGAAGCAGTTCAGGCCCGGTATCGTGAAGAAGCCAACCAGATGGCGGTCACCGAGGACGGGGTCAAGTTCACAACCAGCGGAGGGACGTCTGCGGAATGGAGTAATCGTCGCTATCAGCTGGATGACCTGTGGTCGTTTCAGCCGGTCAGAGTGTTGCTGATGTGCCCCGAAAGGAGCAGGAGTAGGTTTGGCCTGCCCCCACTCTGCTTCGAGATCGACCTGGCTCTCAGGTTGCTTCCCAGCAGAGCCTTGCCTTCCAGGCCGACATTCCCAACGTGACACGCAAACGCGACCAATGCCCCAAGAACTCTGAATTTTGTGAGAGACTGAAGTCTCCACAAACACGTAAACTGTCATCCCCCCATCACCCCAGCGCCACCCATGTCCTGATTGTTCCCCGACGATGGTCCGCCTTCACCCTTCCACCTTTGGCGCCGAAGCCGCCCATGCTTCCGGCACGGGCGAAGAACGTGATCATGCTGTTCATGGAAGGGGGGCCCGGGCACATGGATACGTTCGATCCCAAGCCA
>JAGQQE010000434.1 GCA_020426345.1 Planctomycetaceae bacterium | reverse complement strand
GCCGCTGGCTGATGCGACTCGGTCTACACCTGGAGCCTGACACCCCGTATTGAAGATCGGAGTGGCGGAGGGCTTGAGCGGTCTGCGATCCGGTCGAGACCAGGCAACGTCACCCGGTCACTCAGCCGTGTAGTGATCGGACAAGTCCACATATCGCCGATGAGATTCAGAGAGGCCCGTGCGTTTGCATTTGCGGTGACGAGGTACGCTGCCAACTTTCGGCACGGCGAATCCAACGGCGCGGGATGGGGCGGATTGTGGCTGCCATTTGGTGATTCGAGCAAATGACAGCAGCTGGCGGTGTGGGACTTACTTGCACGATGAGAGTGGCAACCCTGCGGACTCGCGGGGCGCATTTCATCGGTCGGTCCCCCGACGACATTCTGTCCACAGGAACCGCATTGCGCGCAGCTGCAAGGCACTGCCGTCTGGCATGTCAATGCCAACAGCAGCAGCCAGATGCACAACCTATGACGGCGGTCAGCCACGGGACTCCTTCCCCTCAATTGCGCGGGAGCAATGAGCGCAATGCTCCTCATCCTGACCATCGGACAAAAGCAATTCGCGGAAACACACAGAAATCCCGGCGCATTCGTTAAGGGTCAATTCTTCAACAGGTCTGCGGAGTAATCGTTAAACCCGGAAGAATCGAGCGATTCCGTCACGAGGACTGAGCCGGCGGGGCGAACCTGACGGAGCCTCGACAGCGACGCTCGAACGCCTGGAATCCAAGCCTCCTACTGTCTTCCGCTGAAGACTTTGTTAGACTCTGAGTTTCCCCTTCATCAAAAATCGAGACTCAGCAGGGTTGGTCCATGACCAAGCTCAGTGAATATGTGAAGACGGCCGAGGCGGCGGAAATTCTCGGCGTTTCCCAGAATACGTTGCGAACCTGGGCTGAAGCCGGGCAGATTCCAGTGAGACGAAATCCGGTGAACGGATACCGTCTCTTTCGTCGCAGGGATCTGGAGAGGTTCTTGCGAGACATTGCCCATCCACCGAAGACCTCGAAGCGGAAATGACGCTCATGTCCGAATCCATGTTCCGTATCTTTCGACATCGCCAGCTGGCGAGCCCCTCTTCTGATTCGGGCGTGATGCTGGTGGAACTTGCGAGATCCGCAAACTGGCCAAACCTAGCAACAGCCAGTTTACAGTCCGAAGATTCCGTGAGCACTCTCAGAACCGGTGCTGCGACGTGCGGTGATTGCGAGTCACTTCTTTCGAAGATGGGAGTTCCGCAATTATGAGTGGGCCAGTTAGTTGGAATCGGATGCTGACTGATCGTCAGCGCGTGCTGCTTCATACGCAGCCGCTGATGCTGATGCGCTACCACTGGCTATCGCGGGAAGACGACGGCCAGCGCTACGATCCGCTCTGTCTCTGGATCAAGCTCTTCGAAGTAGTGATCGACCAGAGTGGATTCGGTAACGACGTCGTTCGGGACTCCGTGGCTCGCGAACTGATTCCGCTGTTGCGTGCCGTTGATACGGCGAATCAAGTTGCTCCGGACGAATCCAGATACCGGCGCGTCGTGGACAGGCTGATCGGCAACCTGCTCAATGAATCCAATCGTGGCGAGTCCTTCACGATCGACTACACGGACTTCGATGAAAATGGACATTCGGATCGGAAGTCACTGAAATTCAAGCTGCTCAAGGAAGTCCACGGATACACCGGAGAGATTGCGCTGGAACTGTCATCCGAAGCGATCAACCTCTTCCTGAACGCTCTGGATCTGGACATCGAGAGTGAACAGATCGCCAACGAAGCGGTGGTCCAATTCCAATTGGAGCGGGGGAACTTCGACAAAGCCAGGAGCAGTGCGGAAGTCGCGCGTGCCCGGTCCCTCCAGTACGAGCAGAAGCTCAGTCGGTTCATCGAGCAAGTGAAACGAGATATCCGACGAGTGGACTGGCGTGAGGAAGTTCATCTTGCCTTGGTCGAGGCCAATGAACACGTCGATCAGCGGTTGCGGATCGAAGAGGACATTATCCGCACGGCGCGGACTCGCCTGGACACAATTGCCGAGGACGACACCGTCGTTCCATTGACAGACGTCATCCGCCTCGTGCAGGACTGTCGTTCGCGGCATCTGCGTCTGAATCGGCGATTGATGACGGCACGCGACGAGTTCATTGAACAACAGTCACGGCAGTGTTTCGTCGAAACGAGCGTCAGCCTGCCGGTCAATCTGCGTGACGACGTTCTCGGCGCACTGCTCGCCCTGTCCACTCCAGCGGCCGTTCAGTTTGCAGACGATTCGGTACACACGCTGGTCGGCCCCACAGCCCCCGGACTGCTCAATCTCAGTCAACTTGTCCATTGGCAGTTGCAGCCGAAGCGTGAAGCCGTCATTGGAGAGACGGATCTCGAAGATGTGGATCTCGTGGACGCCGGTGTTGAATTATCGCGATTCGACGATGAGACGCTCCTCCAGTGCGAAAAGGTGTTCGAAGAGCTGTCGCTGCCCGCACGCCTGTCGGCGGTACTGAAACAGCTCGCCGAAGATGGCTGTCCCGAACCTGTTCAGGACGCCGTAACGCTGCAGATCCTGGAACGCTTCGATCCCGACGATGAAGGCTATCTGGATCAGATACGGGTAGATCTGGTCGAGCGATCTGGCCTGAACAGTGCTCGTTGTTGGGGAGATGATCTGCAAATCGAACTGGCAGAACATTTCTGGCCACCGGTAGAGGAGTCGAATCAATCTCTGGAGGTATCGCATGCCGGAGAACGATGATGCCTTCCATGCCGGTCGTCTGATCCAATGGGCCCTCAACGTCAAGGCGATTCCATTCAATGAGCCTGAGTATCGAGCGTTGCTCGATCGGTATATTGATGACTCGGGCTTTCGTGCGTCTGTGCGCCGATTCGCTGACGGGTTGGGGCTGACCGTCCTGGAGGCGAACGACCGGGGGCTGTTTCTGGGCACTCAGGACGGTTCTGTCTTCTGCCGAAGTCCGAGCGAGTTTCGCAGTTCGCGAACCAGCGCCGACGACCGCCTGCTTGACGGACTCGTACAGGTCGGCATTGCCGCCACCATCTATCCGCGTCAACAGGATCTGGACGAAGACTCGCTTGAAGCCAAGCGTCCAGTGACGGTCGGCGAAGTGGATGAAACGCTCCGGACATTATGCACCGAGCACAAACGTCGTGCCGCTGAGAACCCGGACGCATCCAGCGACGAAGTCGATCAGGGACTCCAGGAAGCGTGGCGGGTCTACGAAAGTCGCCCAGGGCTCAAAATGACCGCTCAGGGGAATCTGTCGCCCACTTCGACACAGTCACTCATCCGTCGGCACCTGCAACAGTTGGTGGATCACGGCTGCTTTGTCGTGTCCGGCCAGGGAAATACGGAGCTGTACCGTCCGACATTGAGATACCAGATCCAGGTAAAGGAGTTGGCAGCCAGCAAGCTCTTTCTGCACGTGCAATCCCTGATGGCTGACGCGCAGGACGATCCCGCCCGATCCGCACTCATGGGAGGGCCCGATGCCTAAACTTCGTCGCCTGCGGCTGGTGTCAATCGGCCATGAAAGCGCCCGATTCGAGGATGTGACACTGGATTTCACCGATCGGTCGGGCCGCCCCATCAATTCCGTGGTGTGGCTTCGCAACGGCGGAGGAAAGACGTCACTCCTCAGCCTGTTGTTTGCCAGTGTGCGTCCCAGCCAGCGAGAGTTTCTGGGAAAGCGAGCCGATCAGAAGGTTCGAGCGCTGGAGCACTATGTCGGAACACGTGATTCCGGGGTGGTCATCTGCGAGTGGGAACTTGACGCCGAAAACTCGTTGTTTGGAGATTCTGCGCCGTTCTATCTGAGCGGCGTGTTCTTCGAGCGGGCAGCAGCTCACGAGGGAAACGGGGCGGCCAAGGTGAAGACGCTGTACTTCGCGACGATCGTCTCGCCGGATGTTGAAGTGCTGTCGTTGGAAGGTTTGCCGCTGACGGTCAGTGACGGAACACATCGCCGACGTCGCAACATGAATGGATTCCGACGAACACTGCGCGAGTTGGATGCGGAGTACCCACACCTCAGTGTGTTTGTATCCGACAAGCAGAATCAATATGTGGAGGAGTTGGCCAGCCGGGGGATTGACTCAGAAGTCTTCTATTATCAGGTTCTCATGAACGAGCGGGAGGGGGGAGTCTCAGAGAGGTTCTCGTTCGCCCAGGACGACGAGTTTATCGATTTCCTGCTGCAGATGGCTTTTAGTCGCCAGCGGGCACAAGAGGTCCTCGACCAACTCAGCACCTTTCGTCAGGCGCTGGTGACGCGGAACGAACAACTCAAGCCGGAACATGAATACTGCTCCGGTCTGCAGTCCCGGATGCAGCAATTGGTGAATGTCCAACGCGAACGACAGAGCATTTGTGATCAAACTCAGAACTCGCACCAGCGACTGTTGGCCCTTAAGGCATGGATTGCAGAACACGAGCAGCAGTTCGCAGATGCCATCACGCGATTGCAATCGACGGTCGCGGAATCAGAGGGTGAAGCGGATAAGTGCCGCGAGCTGCAGGATGAATATACGCGAGTCGCCGCAGTGTTTGATCAGGAAGCCTGCCGACTTCGGTTTGTT
>JAGQQE010000433.1 GCA_020426345.1 Planctomycetaceae bacterium | reverse complement strand
CATCGTCTCACCTGCTTACTTCCAATCGGCTGATGACGTGTCTCCAGCGTTCGCGACGCTTCTGGAAAGCAGATGTGCCCCAATGCGAGCGGGCACAGCGATTCTGATTGCGCACTGCGTAAGGCGCTGCTAATCCTGACGGCCACTCGGAATGGCGTCGTTGCGCAACTCGCAAAGCATCGCGATTGCAGCAAATGAGTCCAGCGGCCAGCGCCGTCTGGTTCGCCTGGCCCTCCCAACAGCAAACCGTCTGCGAGAAAGCATCCGCAGCCCTCGCGTTAACCTTCGTAACGCTCCGCCTATGGTGTGAGCACACTTTACCGTGACTGAATTTCCTCGACGCAATACTACGTCGTTACTGCAAGGAGTCGCAAATGAAATCATATACAGGTCCGTTTTCTGTCTTAGTGCTTTCTGGAATAGGTGTTCTGGCCATTGTGGCTGGCTGCGGTTCTAAATCTCCGACGACAACCGCCGCGCCAACCACAAGTCCAACAGCGGCAGTCAGTTTACCGGTGCCTTCGACGATGGTCCCCGTCGCGACTGACAGCAACGACAAACAGGTCACTGAGGAGGTGCATCCGCATAAGCCGGGAAGTCATGGTGGAATCATCATTCCGATTGGCTCAGATAGTTATCATGCTGAGGCCGTGATTGAAAAAGGTGGAGACTTCAGATTGATGATGCTCGGAAAAGATGAGAGCCGCATTCAGGAAGTCGATATCCAACCCGTCAAAGCGTACGTCAAAGCAGTCGGTGATCCGGATGCCTCGCCGATTGAGATGGCAGCAGTGCCACAGGATGGAGATGCTCCTGACAAGACGTCGCAATTCGTGGGACAGCTCCCGGAATCGTTGCGCGGAAGGCAACTGGATGTGACAATTCCAAATCTACGAATTGCCGGTGAGCGATTCCGCGTTGGCTTCACGACGGTCACTGAAAATCACGCGGATGAAATGCCGGCAAATCTTCCCGCAGACGAAGAACAGACTTTGTATCTCACGGCTGCTGGCAAATACACGGAAGCAGACATCAAAGCCAATGGCAACATGACGGCGTCACAGAAATTCAAAGGCGTCGCTTCATCGCACGACATGTTTCCAAAAAAGGGTGATCGAATCTGTCCGATCACGCTGACCAAGGCCAATCCAAGCTTCACGTGGGTCATCGGCGGCAAGCCGTACCAGTTTTGTTGTCCACCTTGTGTGGATGAGTTCGTGAAGCTGGCAAAAGAACAGCCAGATGAGATCAAAGATCCCGACAGCTACATCAAGGCTGAGGCAAAGCAATAACGATTAGTAGATCTACGTCTGATCGCCACGTCAACGGCGCGTGGGCCTTCCAGCTTGGCCCCACACGGTTCCGACCAACGCCGTTGACGTTGGTGTCAGACATTTCCTCAAAGTCAGTTCCATTTTTCAACAGCAATCCGCTTCACTGGAGAATATCTATGTTTCACGAGTTTCGAACACTTGTTTGCATCACAGCAGTCAGCTTCTTTGCGATTGGTTGCCAGACACAATCGGATCCGACGACATCCAATGTTGTATCCGAGCCCGTCCATGAGACAACGGACGGCCATGATCACGACGGTGATGCACATGCTGATCATGCCGACGCTGACGTTGCCGCTGCGATGGCCAAGCTCAGTCCCGAAGATCGCAAAGAAGCCGAGTCGCAGAAGTTCTGTGCGGTCATGGGAGACAACCTGTTGGGGTCAATGGGAACGCCGCTGAAAGTGGAAATCAAAGGCGAACCAGTGTTTCTGTGTTGCAGCGGATGCAAGTCCAAGGCCCTGAAGAATCCTGATCAGACTCTTGCAACCGTAGCAAAGATGAAAGCTGAGAACGCTGCTGAAAAGAAGTAGTTCTGTCGCGTTGCATTCAGTTGGCCTTGTGATTCGGGCGGTCAGTTGTTGGCTGTTCGAACTCATCGGCGAGGCGGCACGGAATTGACGGCGTCCGAAAACCAATGCAACCTTTGCCACCGTCACAGCGGAAGGCGAAAACGCTCCCACAGTTTCACTGGCACCTTTGCGGCCCTTATTCCAATTCGGGACACATTCAAATGCGACATCGTTCAATGAGTTTGGCTGTACTCACACTGTTGATAGCTCTGTCACATGTCGCATGCGCTCACGAACCGATCGTGGTTGCTTCCGGGGGAAACTCGCAAGCGCCGAAGCAGCCGCAGATGGCAATGGGAGCAAATGAAGACGTTCACCTCGTTTTTGGCGTTGGGGACGGCGTGCAATATGCCAGATCCTCAAATTCCGGGGAGACCTTTGGAAAACCGATCCAGGCGTTTCGTGTGTCGAACTTATCGCTCGGAATGCGTCGTGGTCCCAGGATTGCGACAACGAAAGATGCCATTGTTGTGACGGCGATCGGCGGTCGTATCGGAAAGGGCCGCGATGGCGATGTATTATCGTGGCGATCAACAGACGATGGAATGACATGGCAGGGGCCGGTTCGTGTCAACGATGCTGCGGATTCAGCTCGCGAAGGTCTGCACGCAATGGCCTCCGGGGAAAACGGCTCCGTTTGGTGCGTGTGGCTCGATTTGCGAGACAACAAAGCGGAAATATACGCAGCACGTTCCATGGATTCTGGTGCCTCGTGGGAGCCAAATATCCGCGTTTATCATTCGCCCGACGGAAATGTTTGCGAATGCTGTCATCCGTCGGTCATTGTCGCCAACAATGGCCTGCATGTGATGTTTCGCAATTCGCTGGCGGGCAATCGAGACATGTACGTCACGTCGTCCGTCGATGACGGCAAGTCGTTTACACCAGCGAAGAAGCTGGGACATGGAACGTGGCATCTTGATGCCTGCCCTATGGATGGAGGTATGCTCACGGTCAATGGTTCCGGTCAGATCAATACAGTCTGGCGCCGGGAAGGCAATATCTACATGGCAATGAACACAGATTCCCCGGAAGTTCTGCTCGGACGCGGTCGGCAGCCATGGATTGCATCTGCGAAGGATGGCCCATGTATCGTCTGGGCAGATGACAAAGACAATGTCTTGATGTTTCAGAGGTCTGGTTCGCATTCGGCAAGGAAACTGGCCGCTGGCGGTCGAGATCCAGTGATTGTGACGTCGGTAGATGAACGGGGATGCATTATTGCTTGCTGGGAATCACGCAAGGGCAGCGAGACGGACATCGTGGTGCAGCGACTTGATGAAATTAAATAAGTCTCACGGAAACGACTGTTTCGGATTCTCGACTCTGAATTGAAGCACAAGTTAATGAACGCCTCTTTGCCACATCCAACAAATCGCTTCGGCTTCAACCATGCATGTCTGAGGAAGTGCATGGTCTTCGTTATGTTGCTCTTGCTGTTCGTGGCGTTCTCAATACCGGCAACTGCTCACGAAGGGCACAAACCGCTACCGACCAGCGGGATGGAAGTAAACGCGGAAACGGGAAAGATGGTGCTCACGAGAGTTGCACGCGAAACACTCGACGTGCAAACGGCAGAGGTTGGTCCGCAGAATCTTTCCCAATCGGTCCTTGCGTATGGGACACTCGTGTCGCCGTGGAATCGACACGCTTTGGTGAGTTCACCGCTGTCCGGGCGAATCGCAAATCTACTCGTCGTGCCCGGTGAATCAGTGAAAGCCGGACAGCTACTGGCAGAACTGGATAGTCCGGACCTTAAGTTGCTTCAAATGGAACTGCGAAATGCCAGCACAAGTCTCGCACTGTCTGTGAAGCTGGCGGAATCCACGGAAGCCGCCAGTCGATCCGGAGCAATTCCCGAGAGCCGATTCATCGAAGCCACGAATCAGGTTGAGCAAAATCGCGCGGCGTTGGAGATCGCTCGAGCCAAATGGCTCGGCCTGCAAATGTCACCAGAAACTCTGGAAGCCATTCTTCAATCGCCCGAGACGTTGATTCCACAACGCATGGCACTTGTCAGCCCGATTGATGGCATTGTCACGCATACAGATCTTTCTGTCGGTAAAGTTGTGAATCCAAAGGAGCACTTGTTCGAGGTGCTGAATCTCTCGACGGTGTGGTTAAAGGTGGGAGTGCTGGAAAAGGATCTCGCGAAAGTTGCTGTGGATCAGTCCTTTGACCTGACTTTAACAGCCTATCCCGGTGAAACGTTTTCGGGCAAGCTGGATGTGATCGATCAGCGACTTGATGCGGTGACTCATTTGGGAACGGTCTGGGCGACTCTGTCCAATCCGACTTCTGAATCGCCTCGGTTACTGCCGGGAATGTCGGGACAAGTGCAGCTCCGGCTCGGCGATGACGGAAGCAAAGTCGTCGTTCCCATGACTGCCGTTATTCGCGACGGAGCAGAACGCTTTGTGCTCGTTGAAGAGGAACAAACACAGGTCGCATCGACGTATCAGAAACAAACAGTCGTTCTCGGCCAGCGGATGGGAGATCTGATTGAACTCCGGGGAGGCAATTTGTTTCCGGGCGATCGCGTCGTCACTCGCGGCAGTCATGAACTCGGCAGTTTCTTCGCGAAAGGAGTCTTGCGCGTCAGTGACGAAACCGCCCGTGATATTTCGCTGTCTGTGGAACCTGCAACGGAATTGACGCTGTCGCAAACAATCACCGTCGATGGCCTCGTTGATGT
>JAGQQE010000432.1 GCA_020426345.1 Planctomycetaceae bacterium | reverse complement strand
CTGATCACAAAGCTTCGGATTGCTCATCAGATCCCGCATTCGGGACAGGTTGGCTTCCTCAGGCTTTGCCGTACACATCAGAAATGACAGCACCGCCGTCAACACACTGACACTCGCATTCGGCCAAAACTGGTCATGCTCATTACCCGTACGTACGACTAAAGCATTGGCAATCCGTCGGGCTTCGTCCACCAGTGAGCGCTTATCCTGTCGAAACAGGGCCAGCGGATTGAACTGAGCTCGTTCGATTCCGCTGCGGGACACTTCGAATGGATCAATCAAATGAACTTCAAACCCGCGTTTGACCAACGCCGGGGCAACAATCGTGGACAGTTCCCCTTTCGGGTCTAACACAACACACGATTCACCGAGCTGCAGCCGGAGCAGGTTCGGAATGGCGAATGCCGTTGTCTTCATGCTCCCCGTAGCACCGTACACGCCAAGGTGTGGAATCCTGTCATCAACCCTGACCGGGATGCTTCGCCCTTTTCGCTTTCGGACCGACAGCAGTGCCACCACGTCAGCAGAGCGGGACAGCGGTGCTCCGAGCAACGTGCGCAGTTCGGACACCCGACTTGCAGGTTCCGGATTTGCCGCCTGTCCGACAGCGAAACCGCTTTCATTGAACACACAGCCCGCTCGCATCAGGTCTCCCATACCGGCCCACGCTGCAGAACCGTGAGACGTACTCCGGCTGCGGGGATCATGAGCCAGCAGCCAAGCCACCACCACACTGATGATCATGGCCAGCATGGGCACGATGATGAACACCGCCATGATCAGCGTCGCTGCCAGTATTCTCCAGCTGATGGCCGCCGTCCGTTCCAGAATGGCCTCATAGAAAGGCAATGATCGACAGAATCTGTGGAACATGACATCAGCTCTCCGCGGGGCAGGCGCGTGATTTACAAAGCACAGTCTGTTGTTGACTCGGTCTGCAGCCGCTGCTGGTATTCCAACAATTCGCAGCGAATGATCCGGACCTGTTCGCCAAAGTTACCGAGCCGCAGGCACGGCACCTGCCCCAACTCCAGCAGCCGTTCGATCTCCGCTTCGCTCACACACAGCTCAGCAGCGGCTTCCGCAACAGTGAGCATCGCCAGACGTTCTCTCAGGGGCAGCACGGTCATCGGTATTCACTCCGCAGTTCTCGGGACTCCACCCTCCTCACGTTCGCCGCGCGGTCGATGTTGCAGGGCACATCCCGGGAACGGTGCAGAAATTCAAAGAACTCGACTCTCACAGAAGCGAATCATCGGCAGCTTTGAAAAATGCCCCCGCCAACTCAACATTGACGGGGGCTCTGAGGAAGACACTCCGCTCTTCCTGAATTGGAGTGTGGGCCGACTCAGCGGCGGCGATACCACCACCACGCAACCGTGATGACAGCAATCAAAGCCATGTTGCACAGTAACGTCCACGGAAACTGTGCAGCCGCTTCGCGGATCAACGGTGTCGCGATATGGTTGACCGCTCCTGTGACCATGGGTTCCACGACATTTGTGCCGGTTGTCTCCACAACCGTTTCAGCGACGCGGCCAGTAGCTGCCAGAAAGTCCTCCGGGCTAAGCACAACAGCGGTTGCTGTCGCTGCGACGGCTACCGATCCTTTGTTTTGCCACAAGAAATCCGCAGCTTCGTCCCCAAAGTCTCTGAGCAATCGCAACCATCCGGCACGGTGTGGACTGAGTGCCAGATCGGCTGACATTTCAGCCACGCGGGATGCAGCACTGGGTGACAGCTTGTTAACCGCACCCACGGCATGGACTCCAAGGCGACTGAGAATGACTCCCGACGCTGAGCTCCCCGCAGAGACCGCTTCCCTGCCGGTCCCGACCAGCACCTGTCGGCCAAAGGTATTCGGCACGGCACGAACGGCACCGTGACCGGCCGAGCGGGCCGCGGCAGACCCGGTGACGGACTTGCCGCCGACTCGTTTGAGTCCGGCTTCGGCCGCCTCCGATGCCGCCTTCCACCCCTTGCGGGCCGCAGCCCGCAGGAGACTGCCGACTCCCGCATCACATTGGACGGGCGTGGCCGTCAGCGAGACGCAAACGGCCACGGTGAGAAGGAAGCGTACCATGACTATCTGCCTCCTGCTTCCAGTACCAGATGCTGCGTGCGTGCTGTCTGGTGCAACTGCGTGAGCAATCGCATTATCGTGACGAGTCCCTGTTCTCCTTCCAGCAGCACTTTTTCCGCACTGAGGAATTCAACGTTCAGTCGACTCGTGAAATCGTCCAGCGGATCCATCACTTCGTTGACGATTGCCTCGGCGACCAGTTCCGTGATCAGGCTGCCCAGCAGGTCTCCAAAGGTCTGCGGCGTGTCATCCTGACGAGAATACTGCGCGTGCGCCGCGATCGCACTTCCCGCCGCAACAGTGCCGACTCTCCACCAGTCCTCTTGTGAAAGGGTCCGAGCCTTCCTGAGCAGCGGCTGAAATGCCGTTTCCCACGTCGTTGTGTCAACGCGGAACGTCGGGAGGATGGCGTCATAGACTTTCCGTTCGACGCCCGCCTGCGTGTACAGAGCCAGCGAATCCTTTTGCAGTTCTGACTGCAGTTCGCCAAACGCACCCACCATATCCCGGATGAGTTCTCGTTCGTCGACAATACGGCGGCGGAACGCCTCCAGCATACGGTCCTGCTTCTGCGTGGAAGAAGAATCAAACAGCTCAACTCCCTGAGCCAGTTTTTCTTCGGCCGAAGCAATGTCGCGTGCCATGCTTCGCAGTCGGTCTCGATTGCGGAGCATGGAAATCCTGTACCGCCATTCCTTGACGGCTTCCTGCAGACGAGCATCCGCTCGCTGATTGGCCTGACGAACCTCCATGGTCAGACTGTTCGCGTTGTCCTGAACGGACTGGGCACAAACCCCGCCCATCCAGACGCACAGCACCGACAGACAGCAAATCGCTGCCACCAGTCGCTGTCCGACTTTCGTTCGCTGTAACATCATTCGTCCTCCTCAAAAGAGTGTGTGAACTGAGCAGTTCCGAATTGAACTGCTTCCTACTCACACCACGCTTTGCAGACGGACGATGTTGCGCACATTGTTCTTGTTCGGCGGAACAATTGTCCTCTTTCGATGTTGCCCGATTTTTTCAGAGCCGTTATGTGGACAGCGCACGAAAAAAGGCGGACCGCAAGGTCCGCCTCGACTGAATCCCGGTCATGACTGACGTGAATCACTCCTCCGGAGGAGTCTGATATTTCTTCTTCAGCTTCTCAACGATGCGATGAAACTTGGCTCTCAGTGCTTCATAACTGCGTCCGTCATTCAATAGCTCGGCGGTCTGACGAATGGTAAGGCCGTGCAGCAGCAGCAGCCAGCAGAAGTCTCGGTCCTCCTGCTCTTTCACGACGGCATCAATCTGCTCTTGGGCGTAATGTCTGAATTCTTCGTAGGTCTCCAAAGTCAACTCGTCCAGAATTTCTTCGATGTGTCTGTTGAGTGCCGAGCGAATGTTCTGAATCCTTCCGGCATGATCGCCCTCCGACTGCACGTCCAATCGGAAGTCCGGCCCGAGTTTCCCTTCCGGCGTTTCTCTCGAATGTCGGCGACCCTGCCGTCTCCGTTCATCCAGCTTCTCGCGATGCTCCATCATCGAAAATTCCCTGCGGACCATCTGTGGATCTCGGCTAAGCAACTGGCTGTTGGATCCCTTTTCAAGTTTAACCGCAATATTCCCTGCGGCGTTGGTCGCATGGCCGTCAACATCTCGATCCAGCTTCTTGCTGATGACCGGATCATTCACGATCTCCTGCCAGCGCTCCTCCCGCTGCCCAATCGTCATCAAATACCCTGAACGCAACTGTCTGTTTTGGTTAAGACCGAAGTGCTTCTTCGTTCGCGTCGCCGTGTAAACGCCGGCTTCATCGCACGTCAGTACGATGGGAGTCGCTCCGTCAGGAATATGTTCGGAACGCCGCGTTACCGTCAGCTGTGCTGTTCGGACCTCCTCGATATCGTCCGGAAGTGCAAACTCCAGTTCGAACACACGCGGTAACTGGCCGTTTTCGATCAACTCTTCCGCAACCCTGGTGTGGGTAGAATCCATGTCTGCCAGCCAGATCGGTTTCGGACGAACATCCGAGAGCTCAAACTTTCGTTCGACATCGTCGAATGGTTTTTCCGATGCGTCAAACAGATGAAACTCAACACTGGACAACACCTCCATATTTGATTTGACATACAGCCAGATCCGGATGGAACGTTCAAAAAGCTCATGAGTCCGTGACACGAACGCGCAGTCCGCGTAGATGCCCGAATTGACATACTCTTCTGGCTCGTCGCCACTCCTTTCGGCCGCCGTCAGACTCCGGGCAACGTCGGAAGAATGAGCGCCCCATTGGGTCTCAAACTTCGGCAACACCGTCGGCGAAACGTCCTCTGCCGGAGGAGTCCACAGCACCAAAGGAACATAATGCGTGTTGTCTGTGGTTGCCCTGAACCGGACGTTTTCCCCGAACGCCGTCCAGTCAACATTCAACGACCCGGCATTCGGGAGGTTCACCCGTCCCGTTGTACTTGAGTTGAAATCAATGCGGGCAACCCAGTACTGATCGCCACAGCCGCACTCACGGGCGGCTCTGCGGTTGATTCGGTCGGGAGGCGGATTGAACAACTCTT
>JAGQQE010000431.1 GCA_020426345.1 Planctomycetaceae bacterium | reverse complement strand
GCGGGCGATTACTGCCGTGACAAGGATGCTGCCGTTTGCGCACTCTACATCCTTGAACTTGCGGCCGAACTCAGCGCTCAGGGTCTGACGCTGCTGGATCAGCTGGACTCGTTGCACGAAACATGTGGCTATCACTGTGAAGGCCAGAAGTCGATCTACTGCGAAGGCCCCAGCGGCAAGGCAAAAATCGACAACCTGATGGCGACTCTACGTGAAAATCCTCCGGCGCAATTCGGGCCTGTGCGGTTTGTGGAAGTCGCGGACTACAAAACCGGAACTCGGACGGCAATTCCATCGGGCGAATCGCTGGGAAGCATCAAACAGCCACGAGGCGATTTGCTGATTTATAAGTCTGATCCGCAAAGCCCGGTTCGCATCCAGATTGCCGGGCGACCGTCCGGTACGGAACCCAAGATCAAGTTTTATTTCTTCTGCCAGTCTGAACTGAACCCTGGCACCGATCTGAATCAGGCAAAAGGTGTCGGAGACAGCATGATGAAAGATGTTCAGCAGGCTTTGGCTGCCTGGGCTCAGCAACAACTGAATTCGTAACATCCCATTGCATAACGGTTGTTTTTGATTCTGGTTTTACCAGCGCCCGCTGACCGACGGTTGCCAGACGTACGAATTGGCCCGGACCACATTCCACAAAAGAACCTGTTTCTATGGCATCTGACGAAAACTCGTCCGCTTCATTGCTTTTCAATGTCACGCGATTCTGTCAGCAGCTGGCAAAAGAACTGAATCTGCAGACGGCCCAGATTGAAAACACGGTCGCGTTGCTGGACGAAGGAAACACCATTCCATTCATCGCTCGCTATCGCAAGGAGGTCACCAAAGGTCTTGACGAAACACAATTGCGAGCCATTGAGGATGCTCTGGCAAAGGCTCGCGACCTGGCAGACCGCAAGGACACAATTTTGAAGACGATCGGCGAGCAGGGACAACTCACAGAATCCCTGCGAAATCAGATCGTGGAATGCAGCGACCGGAAGACACTTGAAGATCTTTACCTTCCCTTTAAGCCCAGAAAACGTACGCGAGCCACCATTGCCCGAGAACGAGGTCTCCAGCCGCTGGCAGACATCCTGCTTTCACAGGGCAAACTCTCGAAGCCCGGAACGGAATTGCTTCACGCATTTGTGGATCCGTCGAAGGAAGTGGCCGACGAAACGGCCGCTCTTCAGGGAGCATGCGACATTGTTGCCGAAACCTGGTCCGAGGATGTCAACGCGCGCAGGCAGTTGTTAGAACAGGCTGAACGTTCCGAACTGGCCTGCAGCGTGAAACGCGGAAAGGCAGAGGACGGCAGCAAATTCGAAATGTACTTTGACAGTCGCGAACGGATATCACGCATGCCTTCGCATCGATTTCTGGCAATGCAGCGTGGGGTCGATGAAGGCGTCCTGAAAGTCGGCCTCGTGATGGATGATGATCAGGCGACCCGCAAATTGCGGCAACAGTTTCTTCACAACCCATCATTCGAGTTTCGTGCGATTCTCGAGCAAACAGTCGATGACTGCTACAAACGTCTGCTGCATCCCGCGACAGAGTCTGCCGTCATGCAGAAACTAAAAGAAAAGGCGGATGCGGATGCAATCGAAGTCTTTGCTCGTAATCTGCGGGAATTGCTGCTGGCAGCTCCAGCAGGACCACAGGTCACTATCGGTCTTGACCCCGGATTTCGAACCGGATGCAAAGTGGCTGTTGTTGATGCAACAGGGAAATACCTGACTTCCACGGCGATCTATCCGACTCCCCCCAGAAGTGACCTGGAAGGCGCCGGAAAGACGCTTCTGAAACTGATCAGAGACTACGGAGTCACGCTGATCGCAATTGGGAACGGAACAGCGTCGCGGGAAACAGACGCCTTCGTCACAAATCTGATTCGAGAGCATGATCTGCAGATCACCCGAGTCATGGTCAATGAGTCCGGTGCTTCCATTTACTCTGCCAGCCAGGCAGCCATCGAAGAATATCCTGACCTCGATGTCACGATTCGTGGCGCGATCAGTATCGCGCATCGACTGCAGGATCCGCTCGCGGAACTGGTGAAAATCGACCCGCAGTCGATAGGTGTCGGACAATATCAACACGACGTCAATCAGACGGAATTAAAGAAGGCCCTGGATCGTCAGGTTGAATCGTGCGTCAACAGTGTTGGCGTTGACGTCAACACTGCCAGTCCTTCGCTGCTGTCTTATGTTGCCGGTATCGGAACCACTCTGGCACGACGCATTGTGGAGTACCGCGACACCAATGGAAGATTTGACTCCCGTCAGCAGTTGCTGAAGGTGCCAAGACTGGGACAGAAAGCATTTACTCAGGCGGCAGGTTTTCTGAGAATCCGTGATGGAAAACAGCCACTTGATAATTCGGCCGTGCACCCCGAACAATATCCGCTGGTTCAGAAAATGGCAGCCACTCTACAGGTAGATGTCCAGTCACTTGTTGGCAATGAAAGTCTGGCCCAGCGACTGAAAGCTTCAGACTTTGTTACCAGCGAATCAGGTGAATTCACAGTACGCGATGTCCTTGATGAACTGGCGCGTCCCGGGCGCGACCCGCGCAGCGAATTCAGGACTGTGAAATTCTCGGAGTCCGCACACGAAATCAGCGACCTGACCCCGGGGATGAAGCTGGAAGGTGTGGTTACAAACGTCACACGCTTTGGGGCTTTTGTGGATATCGGAGTTCATCAGGATGGACTCATCCATATCTCTCAGCTGGCCGACCGCTTTATTAATGATCCTTCAGAAGAAGTCGCCGTGGGAGACATTGTGAAAGTGACCGTTCTGGAAGTCGATGTCGCCAGAAAACGGATTTCACTGTCGCGCAAGAGCCCGCAATGATTTTATGGGCAAACAGAACCTGGCCACGTGCGTTGTCCAGAGCTTTTGTACGCGGAATGACTGTCCTTGTGCTGCCGGCTTCAATCGATTGAAGAACATGGAATTCTGAGTTGTGCGTCCCGGGGCCGATGGATAGATTTCCCGCGCCGTGAGCAGCGATCACTGATCACTGCAGACCCGGTATTCAGGACACCTTCAGGAGCCATTTATGGTATTCCGTCCGCGGACAAAGGCCAAGATTGCGAAGAAACTGAAACGCTGTGCCAAATGTGGAGTTCTCATCGGCATTCGCGTTCGCTGCAAACGGTGCCACAAGAAACAGTAGTCTTTGCCTGAGCCGCTCTCCTCTAAGAGCGGCTCTTTCCGTTTTCCTGAATCACCCGGGGTACGACAGGATGCACCAGCATGAGTGCTTCACAGATTCAGGTTTTGATGCAGCTTTGGCAGGAATGCATCGTCGCATTGAAGTCGCTACAGTTCCCCTGAACGCCGGACCTGTCGTCGGCAATCGCATTTCCCCTCAAATCGAACGATCGCATGAAATTCCAGGAACACACGCTGTCCAACGGACTGCGGATCATTGGTGAGACCAACCAGACTGTTCACAGCGTCGCCGCTGGTTTTTTTGTTCGAACAGGATCCCGCGATGAAACTGCTGCGGTATCGGGTGTCAGCCATTTCCTTGAGCACATGGCATTCAAGGGCAATGAAAAATTCACGGCGGACGACGTGAACAGAGTCTTCGACGAGATCGGAGCCAAGTACAACGCGTCAACAAGCGAAGAGATCACCATGTATTACGCAGCCGTTTTGCCTGAATACCTGGAATCGGCAATGGATCTGCTTTCTGCGTTGATGATGCCCTCGCTGCGGCAGGATGACTTCGACATGGAAAAGAACGTCATTCTTGAAGAAATCGGAATGTACGAAGACCAGCCTTCATTTACCTGCTACGACACCATCATGTCGACGCATTTCGCTGGTCATCCCCTTGGACAAAGTATTCTGGGGACCAACGAAAGTATTACGGCATTAACTGCCGAGCAGATGCGGGAGTATCATCGCAATCACTATCACGCAGGAAATATTACCCTTGCCATTGCCGGACGATGTGATTTCGAACATGCAGTTCAACTGGCAGAACGCTACTGCAGCAGCATTCCTGCGGGGCATGCAAATCGCATCCTGCTTCCCGTCGAAGCAAAACCATCGACGCAAATGGTCTATCGTGAAGGAAGCGTGCAGCAACACATCATGCAAATGGGAGAAGGCCCACGATCGGATGACCCGCTGCGATTTGCCGCCGAACTACTGGCGGTCGTCGTTGGGGACGACAGCGGAAGTCGATTGTTCTGGGATCTTGTCGATCCCGGACACGCTGAAGCTGCGGATATTGGCTACAGCGAATATGACGGCGCAGGTACATGGATGACGTATCTCAGCTGCCAGCCGGAACAGGTAGAGCAGAATCTGGCAGCGATGAAACGCATCTTCGATGAAGTCAGCCGCGATGGAATTACCGCGGAAGAACTTGAGCAGGCGAGAAACAAAGTTGCTTCACGGATTGTACTGCGAGGCGAACGGCCGATGGGGCGACTCTCTTCACTGGGCAACAACTGGGTCTACAGAAATCATTACCGATCTGTTGAAGAAGACCTTCAGACAATCCGGTCCATCACTGTCAAAGAGATCCGTGAAGTGTTGACAAAGTTTCCTCTGAAGATGATTACCACAGCAGGTGTTGGACCACTGAAGGAGCTAACAGCCTTTTGAAAACGGGACTGGCTCGACC
>JAGQQE010000430.1 GCA_020426345.1 Planctomycetaceae bacterium | reverse complement strand
ATGGAGTTCTCGTTGCTGGCGTCCGGTTTCAAGGGTTCGAAGTCGGGAAGCTTGAACAGTCTCGCATCGGTTGCAGAATCTGCCCCGTCCGTTTTTCCGTTGATCAGTGAACGCAGCTGGTCCAGAGTTGCACTTTCTGTGGACACGGTATCCGTCAGGTTTTCGACCACCGACTGTGAGATCAGGTCCGCCGATCCATGCGCCATCAGCGCGCGGGCAAGTTCGGGACGGTCGGTCCATTTCGTGGCATCCCATTCACGGATATCCGCGTAGGCCAGACCGAGCGAGGCCTGCGGAGTGCGCGGAACAACCTGAAAGCCGTCATGCGACCGAACAACATGGTACTGCATGGCAACAAACATGATTGATGCACCCAGCAAACTACCAAACAGAAATGGCTTGGCTTTGCTCATGGGTTTGTTTCCTTCAGCGGACTTTTTCACTGAAACAGTCTCAGCACTTCGTTCACAGGACCCATACGGTTCCGGAGTGCGGTGTCCGACAATGGCGAAAACCGAGCAGCAAAACGTGGATGGGGCCGTCGAGTGGGAACGTTGGAGGATGCCTGTTGAATGAGGGTGGGAGGAGCCTGAAACCCCAGCGGGCAGCGGCTTCAATTCAACCTATCATGCAAACGAGCCGGAAAATGAGACTTCCGCCTCCCGCCGAACGAATTTGAAGACCTTGTCGGACGACAGCCCGTCAGGTTTTCTTAGTCAGTCAGGTTTGCCCAGCAGCGAAATTCTGTATTGCCGTCAGTCTCGGCCACGAAAGGGACCCCATTCACACGAATTCCCGGATTTCAGTGAAGATCGATCCATCGCACCTATGCCGTTTCGCCATCGGATCGCTGGCAGCATTTCTACCATCCGTGAACAGGCGGTTCGCGGTGTGATGGCCGGAATCTCATCGCGGATACCCACTGCGTGCGGGCGCTGTGGGAGCGGCCAACTGCTCCTTTGCAGTCGCCGATTACCTTTCATAAACCGGCAGGAAGCGATAATTCAGTGCGAGTGCCAGCATGGACATCGATGTACCGTAGGCGGCCCCATGGCGGCTTTCAAAATGCCCGTCTTCTGCCTGCAGATTTTTCAACTGGCGAATGGTGAGTTGATTCCATCGCTGCCAGGAATCGAAGTCGCCCTGAAACAAGGCCTGAGCCATGTAGTAGCGGAAGTATTCGGGGTATCCATTATCGGTGTGTTCCAGATTCAGAGTCACCTGACTGGTCACGGCCTGGTATTCGTCCAGATCTTTTCGACGTCCCACGGCATAGATGAGAGATGCGATGGCCTGCAGGTTTTTCGATCCGCCCCATCCACCAACACCGCCCGAATAACCCACGGCTCCCTGACTGGATGTCATCTTCTGAAAATAACTGATGGCATTATCGATGGTTTCGTCAGGAACCCTGATCCCCGCGTTTCTGGCGGCCAGCAATCCCATCAGCACAGCGCCGGATACGGATGTGTCCGCATCAGAGGCTGAAGGAGCATAACGCCATCCTCCCCATGGATTGTTCTTCTGCGCGGTGACGGCACAGCGAACGGCCAGTTCCAGTGCCTCGCCAATCGATCTCTGCGTTTCCTTTTCCTCTCCTGAACCCTGCCAGAGTGTTTCTTCATCCACAACTCCGTAGGCTTCTGCCAGAGACAGCATTGCAAAGCCATGATGATACATACTTCCGGGCAGGTAACCGGACTTCAGATCCTGTCCCCTGATCAGCGCCTGCAGCGCGCGGCGAATACTGTCTGCATAAGCACCGAAGTTGGGATCCTCGCCACTGGCCAGAAATGCCATGACGACCATTCCGGTGATTCCGGAATTTCCGGGTCCGCCGCCATGATGATTTTCTCCGCCGTGCCAGGTCCCATCTTTATCCTGATTCCTGACCAGCCATTGCAGCCCGCGTTCGTAGATTGCTTCGACGTCAGGTGGGACGGCCGTTCCGAATCGAATCTCCGGTTCCTGAGACTGTGCGCAGGAATCCGGAGTAAGGGTGGTGCCGATTCCGAAACAGGCCACAGCAAAGAGAATGGGTTTGACAGCAAACCTGTGTTTTGTCCGGTGTGTCATCAGCGGCCTCCTTCGACAGCGTTAAAGAACGCATCTAACCCATCACGAAATTCTTCCGGCAAAGCGTTTTCTGAATTACCGGTTGCCTGATTGACACCTCGCTGCTGAATCCTGGCCTGGGCATCTGAGCTGGATCCCATTAAAGCCAGCGCGGCCTGCTCGGTGCTTCCTTCGCTGCCGAATCCTGCCTGAGCGCCACTGGACTTGCCCTGCGAATCGCTGGACTGATTCCGTTTGGCCCGCAGAAGACTTTCGATGGCCTCCGTTTCTGCGGCAATCGCATCCGGACCGGTGTTTGGTATTGTCAGGATCGATTGTGCATCCATCATCGCATCCCGAGCTGCGGACAGCATGTCCAGTTCCGTCTCAAACGCTTCGCCGCCTTCAGGCAGGTCACGAATATCCGTCATCACCTGTACAGTTCGGTCAACGAGTTCTTTCTGGGACGTTCCCTGTTGAACGGCTCTGGAGACGTATTCGTTAATCAGAATGGCTTCGCGCGCCTGTTCCAGGGATCGCGTCTCTTCCCGCAATCCGATTTCTGCTTCAAGCACACGCATGATCTCCAGGACAATTGCCGGCGGCAGGCTGCCTTTGGGTTTGTCTTTATCTTTGTCCTTTTCTTTCTTGCCGTCGCTGTCTTCAGGAATGGGGACAAGTTCTTCGGCCCAGCGGTCCAGTGTATCGGCCCAGAATTCCGCGCGTGAGATGGATTCGCCCGCCATGTTCTCTCGAATTCGTTCGCTGATCCCTTCGACCTGGGTGACCACGGATGCGTCTTTCATTTCATCGATGATGCGCAACGAAACCGGATCAGGAACGCGGCTCATGTAGGCTTCCATATCCGATTGAATGTTCCAGATGAATTGACTTTGATCCACTTCACGCTGCGCGATTGTGGCCAGCATGCTGGTGCGTTGTTCGTCCAGCTGACGGTAGTCGACTCCAAACGACTGCATTAACGAACGATTCAGATCATGAGCGATTTCCAGCTGTCTGCGTGATGCGGCCTTCAGGCGTTTGACAAAGGTGCTGTTTTCCAGGTCATCCATGATGGCCTGCAGATCGTCGCGGATCTTTTCGAATTCCAGCAGCAGCGACTCCTGTACCTCAACCGCTTCCGCAAGATCTTCTTCCGCCTGCTCTTCCTCGTTCGATTTTTCTTTGTCCTTCTTCGGCGCGCGCGGGCCTCCCTGCAACACTGTTTCCGGCAGCGTCAGTCGACCGGGGCCGGACTTTTTCTTTCCCTTCTTGTCGTCGTCCTTTTCAGCATCCGGATCGTCTTCTGTCGGTTTGTTAAAGCCGGATTCCACATCCTCGATCTTTGGAGCCTTTGCCTTTCCATCGTCATCGGGATCCTCATCGGGAGACTCACCAGCGTTCTCATCCTGTTTTCCCTGCATGGTGCTGCGATTGTTGCCGACGGTCAGGGGATCTTTGGACTGATCATCCGAAAGTTCGCCGGCCGCGGCCGCTGCTTTCCTGCTGGAGTTTGCGGCATTATTCAGCAGACCGGCGATCGATGGCATTTGCTGCTGCGACATCTTTTCGAGGTTCAGCAGTGCAGACGCCCACTTCTCCAGGTGCTGTGCCTGCATTTCCTGATTCCGCATCGCTTGCTGGATCAGCATGCGTCCCTGCTCGGTGATACTTCCCAGTCGTGCAGCGTTGGCGCGTTCGGCCGCAACCTGTTGAGCAATCGTCTGTTGCATTTCCGGCTGGCCAAGTTCGTTGATGCTCACTGCCCGCAGTTCGCGATTGGTCGCGTGCAACCGCATTTCTTCTTCGTAAACATCTTCGGCCTGACTGGCCCATCGTCGTAACTGATTGGAAACCCAGATCGCATGTTCGCCGGGCCGCATAATCTGAAGGACGTAGGAAGGCGAAAACGTTCGTTCCCGGTCCGGGTGGAAGTCTTCCGCCCATGCGCGAAGTTCCAGCAGTTGCGGGACGACTCCGTCTGTTTCCGCGCAGAATGTGACGGTTGCCTGAACTTTTTCCCGTTCGGGTCCACCACCCGCAGCCACTTTCTGACCCATTTGAACCTGGTAACCGGTTTCCGGGCTTTCCTGTGCGTCCAGCATTCCCTGCCATGACAACCCCAACTGTTTGACTCCAAAATCATCCGCCGCCGACAGTTCGAATGTGATGACATCAGTCGAAAGAATCACCTGCTGCGGTTCCTGCTGCTGGCACGAAACAGCAGGAGGCAGATCTTCGATCATGTTCAGCTTCAGGCGAAAGGGTTCGCGGGACGTCAGCCCAAGATCATCACGCCAGGAGATATCCAGCAGCAGTGATTCTTCCACGTGTACCGGGCTGGTGGTGAGAGTGTTTCCGGCCAGTTGGACGGTAGGAGCAGGAATGAAAGGAGGCGTCGCAACTACTGCGGCAGTCGATTCAGGTGAGTCGTCGCTGGTACGACTAACAGGTCGTTGCACCGAAGCGTTTGCTTCGGCAAGTCCGCGACTAACCTCTGCCTGAACTTCCACAACAGCGCCGGGAATCACCGACATGCTGCCAGTGCGAGCGTCCCTGACCAGCGGTTCACTGCGTTGCAGGTATGAAGGCAGTGTGACA
>JAGQQE010000429.1 GCA_020426345.1 Planctomycetaceae bacterium | reverse complement strand
CGCGTGGAGATACGATCTTTGGGTCAACTACCGCAACGGTGGAGTTGCCCAGTATATTCGTGAAACGAAGATCGAAGGTGACAACTTTTATCAGACGCTGGACTTGCCTCAGGGTACGTATATCGCGTGGGTGCGGGCTATCAATGGCAATGGCGAAGTTGGTCCATGGAGCACCGCGTACTTCTTCACAGTCGATATCCTGCCACCAGGCCGTGTTACTCTGACTGGTCCTGCAGCCGTGGCGCCGGCAACAGTTCTCCAGAATCAATTTCCGACTTTCACCTGGGACGCAGTGGAAAGGGCCACGACTTACGATCTGTGGGTGAACAACGAGACGACGCGTCAAACTCAGATCATTCGGGAGCAGTCGCTGACGAGCACTTCATTCACAAGCCTGACCAAGCTGCCGGAAGGTCGCTATAACGCCTGGGTACGTGCGAAGAACTCAGCCAATGAAGTCGGTCCATGGAGCACGGCCTGGAAGTTCGAGATTGATCTTCCTCGTCCGACGACACCTGTCTTCACCGGCCCGACTGTGAACCCTGCCGGATCGGTCACCAGTTCGACCCCGACTTTCACATGGACCGCGGATGTTCAGGGTGACTTCTACCAGCTTTGGGTCAACGATGTGACAACTGGTAGACGCGTGCTGCTCGTGAACGACATCGTGGGTGAATCCTATCAGGTGCCAGTCGATCAGCGGTTCCTGGAGCATACGTATGATGTCTGGGTGCGAGCTTACAACTCAGTCGGCGAATACAGCGCCTGGAGTGCGGTCAACCGTATTCGAATTGATATTCCGAACCCGACAACGCCAATCATCATCGGGCCAAGTGACACGGTTCGTACCTCGACCCCCGTATTGCAGTGGGTTCATTCCAGTGAATCGGTAAGGTACGAAGTGATCATTCGGGACCTTGAGCGGCAGGAAAATATCGTTCTTCAGGTCCGATCTTTCCAGGTGAGCCCTGCGGGAGATGTTGCTTCATTCACGCTGCCAAATGCCAACGCTCTGGGTCGTGGAACCTACCGGTTCTGGGTGCGGGCCTTCAACTCACTGAGTGACACCAGTGCCTGGAGTGCATCGAAGACATTTGCCGTTGTTGCTAACGAGGCTGTACACACGGAAGACACCTCAGAGCTCGTCATGTTGACAAGCAAAGCGGTAGAAGTCTCCTCGAACAAGAATCGAATTCCGGCTAGTGATTCGGCTGAGAGGAACAGCGTGCCGGAAAATGAGGTTGTCTTCTCACCCCGAATCGTTGAAGACACAACCGTCGAGCTTGCGATTGTCGAAGAATCGGTGATGGCGGAATTCGCTGACCCGACAGACAGCGACGTAGGGCAAATCGCCCTGGGTTCGGATGTGTCGTCGACTCCGCAAACTGACTCAGAACAACAAGCGACCGGTCATGCGGGGATTACGGCAGCAATGCTTGCCCTGCTACCTTTCCGCGAGCGTAAACGTCGCAAGGAATAGTGCATCTTTGCTTGAATCCTGAACGCCTGAAGCCCGGGAAGACACTTCTCGGGCTTCGTGCTTTGCGTGACGGTGTTAAGGCGTTGATTGGAGGAAAATCACCCGCGTCCGTCGGTTCCCGGGGGTTGTCGGATCCCGCGGATCGTGGACGGGGCTGGGTGACGTCGTCAGAGCCGTCTCAAACCATCTTCTTTCATGGGGTTCGGAATTCGTTCGTCGATTTCGTCAATTCGCCGAAGCGTTTCAGAATCCAGAATCAGCCCGTCAGCCTGCAGACTCTCATTCAACTGTTGAATAGTCGTCGCGCCAATAATCGTTGATGCGACGAAGTCATGCTGTTTGCTCCACGCCACGGCCAGCGCGGTCAGCGTGACATTCAACTCGTCAGCAATGACGCTCAGTTCAGCGACGGTCTGTCTTGTCCGATCGTTCAGAAATCGCTCCGCCATTTTTTGCTGACGTTCTCCGGCGTTTCTGTATTCAGTAAACCGAGCACCGGGCGGATACTGCTGGCTGTACTTACCTGTCAAAACACCGCCACCCAGCGGCGAAAACGGTAGAAGGCTGATCTTTTCCTGTCGGCAAACCTGAGCCAGTTCACTTTCACACCGTCGATTGATCAGGCTGAAATTGTTCTGAATCGTGTCGTATCGGCAGAGTCCGTTGTTCTCTGCCGCTGACAGGCTTTTCATGACTCCCCAACACGTTTCATTGCTGCATCCTGCGACTCGGACCTTTCCCTGTTTGATCAGTTCTGTCAGCACTTCCAGCAGGTCTTCATACCTGGCACCATGATCAGGCCAGTGGGTCTGATAGAGATCGATGTAGTCGGTTTGCAGTCGTCGAAGGCTGTCCTCAACGGCCTTCATAATCTGCACCCTGTCAAGCGCTGTCTTTCCATGGCGAACGGGTGGAACAAACCAACCGTGAGCAGGTCCGGTCACTTTCGTCGCCAGGATGATGGTTTCGCGGGGTTTTGTTTTCATCCATCGTCCGACGATCTCCTCGGTCAGTCCAAACTTTTCAGCGCTGGGAGGCACGGGGTACAGTTCGGCGGCATCAAAAAAGTCGATGCCCGCTTCATACGCCCTGTCCATGATTTCGAACGACAGTTTTTCATCGCACTGCGTTCCGAATGTCATCGTACCCATGCAGATATCTGTCACGGTAACCGAACTGGTTCCTAGCCTTCGTCGCTCCATAGTTGTCCGGGTCTTCCTCTGGATTAGGTGAAAGTGTTTGCTGCAAATAAAACGGGGGAAAACTTATGCCCAGTCTCGTTCCGGGCGTGACTTCAGACGATTTGCCTCATCGTCGTTGAGAAAGTCGTGCGTTATCGGATCAATGGTTAAGCTGCGTCCGAGCATCCATGCAAGAGCCGCTGCATGACAGGTGATATGCGAATTTCGCATGACTTCAGCATTTGCCACAGTGGGCTTTCGTGACTTGATCGAATCGAAAAAGTTCCTTGCATGAGCAGAGACGTCCAGCCCGCGCACTTTGGACGCGGCTTCGGCAAGTTCTTTTTCAATCTCTGAACTTGAAACATCAGTACCGCCGTTGTCGCCCGTCTCGATGGATCCATCATCTCCAACAAATCGAACCGGACAGGTACCAAGCTTTGTATTCCACCGGGGCCCGCGATCCCCGAACGGATCCTCAAGAAAGTCAAAGACCAGTTGAACCCCATTGGCGTAGGTGCAGGTGATATTTTTCTCGGTTGGTTCGTAGGTGAGCGGCATCGAACCGTCGGATTGGTTGGCCCACTGGCAGAGATCAGCCGTATGAGCGCCCCAGTCCAGCAGTCGTGCCCCGGAATCGAAGTCGTAGTACCCCCGCCAACGACCGGCCACATACTTGCTGTTGTATGGACGCCATGGAGCGGGCCCAAGCCACATGTTCCAGTCGCAAACCTCCGCAGAAGGAGTAGGTTCGGCAGGCAGCCATGCGTTCTCAAGAACCGGGACATAGACAGACGCGTAGAGTGTCCGAAGTTTGCCCAGCTTGCCCTCATGCGCTATGCGAACGGCCTGCTGAAAATTGGGCACACTTCGCCGTTGGGTGCCAGCCTGAAAGATTCGGCCGGTCTCTTTCATCGTGTCGGCGAGTTTCTCGCAGAGTTCAATCGTGATTCCACACGGTTTTTCGCTGTAAACATCCTTGCCTGCCTGTGCAGCAAGTATGGATGCCGCAGCATGCCACCGGTCACCCGTGGCGACCAGAACAGCATCGATGTCGCTTCGATCCAGTAGTGCTCTGAAGTCACCGTACAGCTTGCATCGGTCATTGCCGTAATGTTTATCCACCAGTGTTTTTCCGGCCTCCCGACGGCTCAGCTGCACGTCGGCGATGGCAACACATTCGACATCTTTCTGGGGCAGCATGGCCTGAAGATCATAGGTGCACCGTGGCCCGATGCCGATGACACCCAAACGGATGCGGTCGCTGGGTGCCGCCTGATTTGCATTTCCGAACACGCCGGAGGGAATAATTGCTGGTGCGGCGGCGACAACGGACGACGCCAGAAATGTTCGCCGGGACAGATTAGATTCGGCCGTCATCAATGGTCTCCCTGATTTGACCTGTCTGATGTGCTGTGGAATTCGTTTCACTGCAAACCCTTCTACATTGCTCAGATTGGCGATGCAAGCCGTCACGTGATGACACAGAATCAAACGGCAGGCATTCACCCGTAGCGGACCGGTTGTCATTCGCTACAATGGGGCAGGTCGTTCGCCGTCCGGGTTTTCGCCGTGAATGCGAATCACGATTATCGCTGGACTGTTCAGGGACTCGACATTCTCATGGCCACCGTCACGATTCATTGCCCGAAATGCTCTGCTTCGCTCAAGCTGGCAGATCGTTCGATGCTTGGCAGGAAAGGGAAGTGCCCCAAGTGCAGCCATCGATTTGTTTTGCAGGAACCTGAAGAAGTTGAACTCACGCTGGCAGAACCTCCTGCTCCGGCACGACCTGCGTCCAAAGCAATCAACCCGCCTGTCCTCAAAGGCACGTCGGCAAAATGGGTACCGGACGGTCCGAAAGCTGATCCTGGCGACCCGCCTGTAATCCCGTCAAACAGTTTCCCGACGCCGGCGGCAGACAGTCGCAGGACAAGGCAGCGGTCAACGCCTGAGATCCCCGATCCAACGGAGATAAACCCCGGCGTTTCTGACACAGGGACTGC